>CAMAVF010000052.1 GCA_945861445.1 Planctomicrobium piriforme
GGCGAGGTGGAGTCGATGGCCCGCAGGCTAAGCCACTGACCGACAAAGTTCTCGGTGAAGGATTTCGACCGGGGATCGCTCAACAGACGCTCGACCTGTTGCCGGAGCACATCGGGCTCGTGCAGTTTGCGTTGCCCCGCCAGTTGGAACAGTTCCTCGTCCGGCATCGAACTCCACAAAAAGTAAGACAGACGGCTGGCCAACGCGAAATCGTCGAGCGCCACGGTCTTGGTCGGCGGCTGATCCTTCTGCGGCGACGTTTCATGTTTCGCGCCGATCTGCTCGCGGAGAAAGAGAAAGTTCGGTGAGACCAGGATTGCCTTGAGGCCCACGCGCAGAGCTTGTTCGAAGGAGTGCTTCTGGTCCAGTTTGGTCTGAACACGTGCCAGGAACGGTTTGATATCCTCGTCCGCCACCGGGCGGCGAAATGCCCGTCGCGCGAAGTCGCGCAGAATTCGCTCGGCATCAGCCAGGGGCGCATCCGACACGACTTCTTTCCGATCGGGTTGATTGGGAAGCGGAGCAGGCGTCTGCTTCAGGTTTCCGAAAATGACTTGATGGCTGGGGGGCGGCCACGACTCGAGCAGCGGACCTTCAATGTCAACCCACTGGATGACCAGGCCCGGTCCCTTGTAGTTCTCGGCCCCTACTTTTTCGATTTCAGGCGGCAGAGCACCCAGTCCTTCCGCAACGATCCGAATGCAGTTTTGCGGCTCGAGTTGTTCGACGAATTCGATCACCGTCGGCTTGTCGGGAGGGACGGAGTAGTATTCCAGGATCCGCTCTTCGGTCACCGCCTGCAATGTCCCGGCCGTCACATGAAAACTGACCGGTTTGTCCGTTTGAATCCCGTGGGCCGAAATGCGGAATCGATACTTGCCGCGAAATCGAGTCCGAAAGTTCCACAGCGTGACCCGGATATTCGCCGAAACCCAGGAACTGAAAATCGCCACGCCGTCATCGACGTGCCGATAGACACTGCCCTTGGGTTTGACCGATTTCTCCTCCCGAATATCGAATCGCTTGTTGATCATCCAGGGACGCGGACCACTCGCGATGGCCGCATCCAACACCCTGTCGGCGGCTTCGAGATAGGTTTCCATCAAATACGAGGAGACATGTGAAGCTTCGGCACTGTTGTCGAAGCCATTGGTCGAGGTCTCCAGCGGCAGCAAGTCCGTCAAATCGACGTCGACTTTGAGCAAGTCGCGTACGGTGTTCGCGTACTCGGCGCGGTTCAGCCGACGCAGGACGACTCGGCCCTGAGCGGCACTGCGAGCGGATTCCTGGGCGGCCACGCGTTTGCCGATCCAATCGGTCAAGGCTGCCGCATCTTGCTCGGAAGGCCGCGGCTTTCCCTTCGGTGGCATGGTGCCCGATTTGACTTGCTCCAGCACGGTCTGCCAGCGCTCGCGGTTCGTTTTGTCGGAAAAGTCCTTCGACAGACTCTCCAGGAGAAATTTGCCTTTGGGTTTCGGTCCAGAGTGACAGGTCTGACAATGTTTTTCAAAAAAAGCCTGAGCGGGATCACTCGGCGGCTTCGAAGCAGGGTCTGCTGCCCAGCACGCCGATCCGGCCGTTCCCGCAGCGACGCACCAGATTACGGCGTTCAGCCAGGTTGCACATCTCGTGTGCCGGCGATTCCCGAAATACTTCAGGATCCGACGCTGCGATGATTGCTGCGTGGTCATGTTTCCGCCTTAAGTTCGTACTCACCCAATGACCGGTCACGAAGCGACCGCGAATACAAGGTCGAAGCACAAGCTAGTGCATTCCGTTTGAACGATCCCGTGCAAAATGCACTCGCTTGCGCTTCGGGCTTGTATTGGCCAGACACGGCCAAGGTCAACTCCGGGGCCATTTTCACAGTTCGGATGTCCCGAGTCCAGCGGGTTTGCAACTGTCGGACCAACGATTCTGACTGTTCAACCCGTGAGATAGGCTTCCAGCCTGTCATCGTTTGCATTGATATGACAGGCTGGAAGCCTATCTCACGGTCGACGTCGCTGCTATTTCGGAGTCGCCAGATTCGCTTTGTCCAGCAATTCGTTCGAGCCCACTGATGACTCCTGACGATGAACTTGGACTACTAGTCGCTATACTGCATGGGAAGTCGTAAAGATCACGATCATGTCGACCGGCAAATCGACATTCACGTCGAAGTGCAACCCATCGAACGCTCACAGACGAGACCAGCATGGACTTTGGACAACTGATCGGTGCCGTGCCCCTATGGGTGCTGTTTTGCCTGACGACGGCGATTTGCATGTTGTCGGTGGAAACGGGAACTTATCTGGCCAAGCTGGTGTTGCGGCGCAATGCGAAGGAGCCGGAGGCACCGCTGGGATCATTGGTCGGTTCGTTGCTCGGTCTGCTAGCCTTCATTCTGGCGTTCACGTTTGGAATGACTGCGTCCCGTTTCGAAGCTCGCAAACAACTGGTCCTGGATGAGGCCAACGCTCTCGGAACCGCGTACCTGCGCGCTGGTCTGCTGCCATCGAGCTCGAAGGTCGAGGTCCGCAAACTGCTCCGCGAGTACACCGAAATCCGCCTCGGCGGGACGCACGCCACAATCCCTGCGGTCATGACTCATTCCGATCGAATTCACGACTTGCTGTGGACTCAGGCCGAATCGCTGGTGACAGTCGATATGGATTCCGAGCTGCGAACGCTCTTCATTTCCTCATTGAATCAAGTCATCGATTTGCACGAAAGCCGCCTGACGGTCGGGTTGCGTTATCGAATTCCCGGGAGCATCTGGGCGTCGCTGTATTGCCTAACGGTGATCTCAATGACTGCTCTGGGCTATCAGGTTGGAATGGCAGGCTCGACGCGTTTGCGAGGCATGCCGCTGATGTCATTGGCAGTTTCACTCGTGATTCTCATGATCGCCGACATGGACAATCCGGGCGATGGAAGATTCCATGTGAGCCATCAGCCGTTGGTGGATACGCACCAGATGATGCTGCGGCATGATGATTGATAGAATCTGTCTCGGTATGTTTAATGAATACAAGCTCGGAGCGCCAGCGAGTGCATCCTGATCTTTGATGCGAATGGAATGCACTCGCTTGCGTTTCAAGCTTGTATTCGCGGTCACTACGTGACCGGTCACGAGAAGAGGACCTGCTTATGAACTCGAAGACACATCCGCACGCCACCCCCATTCCCCTCAGCCGGGCGGCTCGGCGCGAGCGTGGGAACGGTTTGCGTAAAGATTGTCCGCGTGGGGCTCATTCCGAGATCATCCTGGGGCAGGGATCGCGAGACGCTGTCGAGTTGATCGAGCACTCCAATGGCGGACGGGTCGAGGAACTGCTGCCAGTGCGATTTGGACGGATGTCGGAATCGGCGTTCGCGTTCTTCCGGGGTACGGCGAACGTGCAGGCTCACGATCTGAAAGGGACGCCATCGTCCGGCATTATCGTGCAATGCTGCGGCGATTGCCATTTGATGAATTTCGGGGGATTTGCCACGCCCGAGCGGAAACTGGCCTTCGATATCAATGATTTCGACGAGACCTTTCCCGCACCCTTCGAATGGGATGTGAAGCGACTGGCCGCGAGTTTCGTCGTCGCCGGCCGGTGGCTGCAATTTGACGCCCAGGCCTGTCGCGACGCTGCTCGAAACCTGGTCGCCGAATATCGTGAGAATGTGGCCCGGTACGCGGAAATGCCTGTCCTGGAAGTCTGGTACTCGCAAGTCACGACAGACGTCTTGCTGGAGGAATTCGCAAATGATGAGGTGTTTAGTAAACGATTGAAGAAGGCCACCAACAAGGCTCAGCAGAATACGTCAGAACGCGTCTTTCATAAGCTGACCACAAAGGAGAACGGCCGTTTCCGAATCGTCGATCAGCCGCCATTGCTGTATCACGTCGACCCGTCGCAGTACGACATGGAGCATGAATTGCCGCCGTTCTTTGAAGCGTATCGCGAAACACTGCCTGCCGACCGGCGGGCTCTATTCGATCGCTTCCGTCTTGAGGACTTTGCCTACAAAGTCGTGGGTGTGGGCTCGGTGGGCACATATTGTTTTATCGGCCTGTTCATGGCAGACGATGACGATCCGCTGTTCTTGCAGGTGAAACAGGCTCGTGCGTCGGTTCTGGAAGGTCTGGCGGGCCCCCCTCACTGCGCACACAACGGCGAACGGATCGTGGCCGGTCAGCGCTTGATGCAGTCGGCCAGCGATATCTTTCTGGGCTGGTCCCGCGGTACTCGTGGTCGAGACTTCTTTGTTCGGCAACTGCGCGACATGAAAGTGGCGCCCGACTTCACGGGTTATACTCCACGGCTTCTCAATTCGTATGCTGCCATGTGTGGCCACACGCTCGCGCGAGCCCACTCCAAAGCTGGTGACGCTGCGACCATTGCGGGTTACCTGGGCGGGGGATCGAGTTTCGACACCGCGATCGCCAAGTACGCCGTGAGATATGCCGATCAGGTCGAGACGGACTTCGCGGCATTTCAAACCGCCATCCGCTCGGGCCGGCTGCCGATTGACACGATGCCGCAGGAACTGGAAGCGGCGTTGCGGTGAAGGTCTGCTAACCCGGCTGACGCTCGATGAATGCCAATAAGTCGAGGATTTCTTCCTTGGTCAGGGTGTTTAATGTGCCTTCGGGCATCAGCGATGTTGCCGAAAGGTTTTCTACCTCGATGTCCGACTTGCGAATGGCTGTCGTCTTGTAGGGGTTCGTGGGGTCGGTGGCGATGTGCAGAATCTCTGATCGATAATCGCCCCCCAGTGAGACGCGACCAATGTAGGACCGGCCGTCGGTTGTGACGATCTGCAGGCTTCTGTAGGCCTCGGGGATCACCTTGGAGGGCGTGATAATCGATTCCAGAATATCGCGGCGGCTGAACCGGCTGGGGACGGCAGTCAAATCGGGGCCAATCATCCGGCCATGGCCGCGCACTCGATGGCACATGACACAGCCGGCGGCGGTGAACATCTTCTGGCCGCGTTGCAAATCCCGCTGCCCGCCGACCTCAGCCAGCGAATCGACCAGTTCTTCCAGCGTCCATTTGCGAACAATCTCACGCGTGGGCCCGATCTCGGCAACCACGTCTGCGGTCGAACCTTCGACCAGCTTTCCCAGGGCCTTTCGCTCGGCGTCGGTCAATGTCGCGACTGCTTCCTGGCGAATCTTTTTCAAGAAGTCGGGCATGCCGGCCCCGCCCAGAGAGTTTTGGGCATTCGCCAAGGCTTCGAAGTACACGCCCCGTTGCTCCGGTGTCCAACCGCTCTTGAGATGTCGCAACGTGAAGAGGTAGTGCAGCGTTTCTGCCTGTTGAGTCGTTGTTCGCAACAAATCAATCGTTTTGGTGATTGTTTGCGGGGCATCGAATCTGGCGACAAGGCCACTCAACTGTTGATTGACGGCGGGTGAGCGATCGGGGAACGCCTGCTGCAGCTTGGTCGCCACGGACCGCGACAGGGTGTCAGGCAATGCCGCATCGGGCGTAAGACACAGTTGATACGTATACGTCGCAGTCAGTCGCGCGGACTGGGGGGCGGCTGGCCAATCCAGTTCATTCAAGCGAGCCAGGATTCGATGTCGCAGATCCGGAGTATTGGCGCGGGCCAATCCAAGTAATGCGTTCAACGCAATCTGACGATTGGCCTCCGACAATGCTCGATCCTGCCAGCGATTGAGTGGTTGTCGTTCCAGCACGTTGCGGGCCGCATGACTGATCCACGGATCGTCGTCACCCAGCCGGTTCCACACTTCGTCTAAGGTGGAATCGTCCAGGTTTTCGTGCAGTAACAATGATTCCAAGCGGCGGCGCGACTCCCGCGACTGCTTCGCGAACTCAGTTCGATCGATCTCTTGTTCAGTTGCCTTCTTAACCGGCGGCGGATTCCCGACGTACCGGACGCGGTACAACGCCGACTGGGTTCCCCGTCCACCGGTCACGAAATACATTGAACCGTCAGGGCCGAAATCGAGATCGGTCACATTGAGCGGCCGTCCTTTCAGAAACGTCTCGGCAGTCATCAAATAGCTGCTGCCGCGGGGTGTCAGATGGACGGCAATGATGCGACCGTAGGCCCAGTCGAGAATAAAGAGGGCTCGGCGAAACCGATCGGGGAAATGGCTGCGTGTTCCGAACTTGACCGCCGTGGGCGACCCATGACCGATATCTAGATTCGGCCGCGCGTTGTCCGGATGATCGGGATAGTAGGGTGGCCAGGAGCCGGTCACACCGCGCCAGCCAAAGTCGCCGCCCGTCACCAGATGACTGACTCGCGTCGGCCGATACCACGGTGCCCCCATGTCATGTTCGGCATCCGCATCGTAAGTAAAGACTTCTCCGTCAGGATTGAAATCAATACCAAACGGATTGCGGAGTCCGGCTGCCAGGACGTGGACTTTGCCACCTTTCGGATCGATTCTCAGCAAATGACCTTCGCTGGTTTTCTGACCTCTGCGAGCCTCTCGAAACGGCGAGGTATGATCGATGCCATTGGCAGGCACAACGACTGAATCACCGTGGATCATATAAATCTGTTGATCGGGCCCCAGGGCCAAGTCGTTGCGTCCGTGGCCGACTCCTCCCTCGCTGGCAAAAATCAATTGCGGCTCGCCGAACTTGTCGAGCCCGGCAGCCGGCATCCGGTAGAGTCCCTTCGAATTGTTGGCATCGGCAAACAAATCACCCTGGGCGAACACCAGGCCGCGACATTCCAGCAGCGTGTTATTGACCGTTTCGACCTGCGTCACCTGCGTGCCGTTGGGTGACAATGACATCCGCAGCAAACCGACCTTTTCCCTGGCGATCACGGCCCGTCCCTGCGGATCAAACGCCAGGCTGATCCACGAGTCCTCGCCCGACTGAGCCGCCCGCACCAATTGAATTTCAAATCCTGGAGAAATGAGAAACGAAGCGGGATTGCTGGCCGCTTTCGCACCTTGCGCTTGTCGCCATTGTTCGTAGTTATCGAACGCCGAAATGCCCGCTTGCCATTCGCGCGGAATCAGGACACTTGAGCCGACCGCTCCCAGGCTGACAGCGGGGGATCTGGTTTGGGCATCGCCTGCCGCGACCTGCCAGGTCTCGTCGGTGACGATCGACTGCCGTGAACCATCTGCGAAGATTAAATCGAGTTGCAAGAAGAACGCCGCGGGACCGCGAACACTTCGACCGCGAACGATCAACTGCTGATCTCCGACCTTCAATCGATCGGTCACATCCAGTTGAATTAGCGGGTCAAAAGGCTCGATTTCGGCCAGTAGTGACCCGTTCAGTGAAATGTCAATCGCAGTCGATTCTGTCGCACTCCGCAGAATTGCCGATGTCACGGCCTGCTTGACGGAAAACGACTGATGAAAGTCGGCTGGCGTGCGAGCCGTTCGCACGGTCTGCGACCAGATCCAGGCCGCATCACCCGCATAGGCAACTGGCGACAACGCAACTGCGACAAGCACGACAGCAATGACGAAACTCGTTTTGGTCATGGTGATTCCATTCCAGCGCAGGCGTTTCGAATACGACGATCTTCGCATTCGTTGGATGAATCCAGCGACATCGTTGAATAGCAGTCAATAGTATAGGAATCCATCGACTTTCATGCGACCGGGCAAGGGTTGTTCATCAACGAATGCAACGATTGTGGAATCAAATTGGGACGGCCTTCGTCACTCGCTGGATCGTTTTCGTGACGACGCGTCCGCATCGTCCTACCCCCGTCATTCTTCCCAATGAGAGTGGCAGGATAATGCGGGGCAGAATGATGAGAACCGGACTCAGAACCTGTAGTCTGTCATCCAAGTATTGTATACTGCTCCTCAATCTATGGATCTTCGTATTTCGTCGAGAGTGACTCGCGGCAACTGCGAATGGCACGACATATTTTGGGGGAGTTCATCACTGATGTCGAAGATCAAGGGACCTGCGGTATTTCTCGCGCAGTTCTTGCGCAATGAGCCGCCATTTAACACGCTCAAAGGCATTGCAGACTGGTTTGCAAAACTCGGCTATAAAGGTTTGCAGATCCCAGCCTGGGATCCGCGCGTGATCGATCTCGATTTGGCGGCCAGTTCCAAAGCGTATTGCGACAACTATCGCGGCGAGTTGGCCGAGATGGGGTTGGAGGTGACCGAACTTGCCGGTTACTTGCAGGGCCAGGTCCTGGCCGTCCATCCCGCCTACGAACAGTTGTTTGCCGGATTTCATCCGGCCGGCTTGAGCGGTGCGGCGCGGACTGCGTGGGCGACACGCGAACTCGAGAAGTGTATTTTGGCCTCAGCGAACCTGGGCACGCATAACATTCCCGTCCTGTCGGGCGGCTTTGCCTGGCACCTGGCCTATCCGTGGCCGCAGCGTCCGCCGGGGTTGATCGAAGAAGCCTTCCGGGAACTCGCACTACGCTGGCGTCCGCTGCTCGACCTGGCCCAGGAGCATGGTTGCAAGTTCGGCTATGAACTGCATCCCGGCTCCGATTTGTTCGACGGGGCCACATTCGAGATGTTTCTCGACCACACTGATAATCATTCCGCGGCCTGTATCAATTACGATCCCAGCCACTTGCTGCTGCAGCAACTCGACTACTGCCAGTTCATTGAGATCTATGCGGATCGCATCAGCGGCTTCCACGTCAAGGATGCGGAATTTCGGCCGAATGGCCGGGTGGGAGTGTATGGTGGCTATCAACCGTGGTCAGGACGGGCGGGACGATTTCGATCGCTGGGGGACGGGCAGGTCGACTTCAATCGCGTGTTTACACTGCTGACCGAAACTGGCTATGACGGCTGGGCGGTTGTCGAGTGGGAATGTAGCGTGAAAAGTCCGGCACAAGGTGCCGCGGAGGGTGCCCCGTTCGTCGCCCGTCATATCATCGAAGCGACCAATATCGCCTTCGACGACTTTGCCGGCTCGAAAGCCGACCTGCGACTTAATCGGCAGATTCTGGGATTGGAATAGTAGAAAAGGTGTCCTGTGGAAAGTTGGAAACGCAAACTGCGGATGGGAATGGTCGGCGGCGGGCCGGGGGCGTTCATTGGTGCCGTGCATCGCCTGTGTGCGGCGCTGGATGGACAAGTGGAACTGGTGGCAGGCTGCTTCTCGCAAAGTCATGAGAAGACGCTGCGCATGGGCGAGGAACTGTATCTCTCGCCGCGGCGCTGCTACGCAACTTATCAGGAAATGGCTGCTGCCGAGGCTGCGTTGCCTGCCGCTGAGCGGATCGATTTCGTGAGCATTGTGACACCCAATGTTTCGCACTTCGCTGTCGCGGAAACATTTTTGAAAGCGGGGATCCATGTCGTCTGCGATAAGCCGATGACGTATACAGTCGATGAAGCGAAACAGCTCGTGAAGGTCGTCGAACAGTCTAAACTAGTATTCGCCCTCACTCACAACTACACCGGACATCCGCTGGTGCGCCATGCTCGGCAATTGTTCCGTTCGGGTCAAATGGGGCAGGTAAGAAAGGTCGTCGTCGAGTACCTGCAGGACTTCCTGATGGTGCCGCACGAGAAGCTGGGACAGAAGCAGGCGGCCTGGCGAGTCGACCCAGCGCAGTCGGGGATCGGCGGAACCCTGGGGGACGTCGGTACGCATTGCGTCAATCTGCTGGAGTACGTCACCGGCGATCCTATCACCGAATTGTGTGCTGACAAAAGCACCTTTCTGCCCGACCGCAAGCTGGATGAGGACGTCAATGCGTTGCTCCGTTTTCAGGGGGGCGGCAAGGGGGCCCTGATCATCAGCCAGGTCTGCACGGGCGAAGAAAACGGTCTGCGGTTGCGCGTCTATGCCGAGCGTGGCGCGATCCACTGGGCTCAAGAAAATCCAAACTCTCTGGAGCTGTATCGCTACGGCGAACCGCGGCAGACTTTGACGCGAGGGCAGGGGTATCTGAGTGACGCGGCCAAAGCCTGCACGCGTATTCCGACCGGCCATCCCGAAGGTTATCTCGAAGCATTTGCCACGATCTACTGCGATGTCGTGAGGGCGATTCGCCGCTCCATAGACGGTTCGCCCATGGCGACTGACGAGTACGACTTTCCCACCGTTTACGACGGTCTCCGTGGCATGCAGTTCATCTACGCGGCGGTGGAATCGTGTGCCACAGGTTCCACCTGGGTGAGGATGTGATGACGGACAGATTGGCGAAGTCAGTCATGTGGCTGACGCGGTCGTCTTCCTGGCCAGCCCGGCCGCCAGCCATATCACGGCTCAAACACTGTATGTGGATGGCGGGCTGTGGGCACAGGGGCCTTGGCCTTATTAAGGAGCATGTGCGGAAGGTTTGCGAGTTTCATGGGGAGTAGCGAAGCCACAAATGAATGAATTATCTCCCCGCGCCCCAGTAGTCTGGGGAGAGGGGCTGGACCTCTCTTCCTCAAATAATCATTTCACCTTCGGCAGGAGTCGCGTTCCGTCGGGTGCGCTGGCCTGAAAGGTGAATGCCCAGGCACCGTGGTTCGTTCCGGTGGTATTCGTGAGCGTCACGCGCACCTGGTTGGGGCCTTTTCGCAGGGGGACTTCAATTTCCTTCGGTCGCAGAAAGTCATGCGTCCCCAGATCACGCGGTTCACTATCGTTGACATGCAACACCAGGCGGTCATCCCAGGCGATCCGAAGCTTTGCAGTCAGATCGCGAGGGGCCTCCAGCACGCAGTGCGCGACGGCGACTTTTCCCGTGAAGTGCGTGGCGACACCCTTTTCGTGCGGGCGGAAGAGATGGTTGAACTCGATGAAGCCGTGATACGACTGCCGAGCTTTCCAGCCGTCGTTGTCAAACGGCGCGGCTATATTGAGTCGCTCCTGCAGTGCTGACTGGATCGCCCGGTCATCGGGATTGTCGAGCGGTCCACGGGCCCACCAGGTGCCACCATCATCGGGCAGCGGAACTAGACTCTCTTCGCGTTTGAGTTCCTGATCGCCTTCGATCTTGGCTTGAGCGGGCAGTTTAGTGAATGGCTGCAGCGCTCCGGATTGATACCAATACACGGTCCCCGAAATGTCATTGGCCATGCTTCCGAAACGCATGTGGACCGACTTCTCGAAACGGATGGAATCTTTCGTAAAGAAACGATAGCCCACCAGATGCTGGGCAGGGTATGGCCGACCGATCTCTTCGTAGCTGTAGTGTGGCATACCAGCATAGAGGTGAGTTTCGGGTGGATGCTGAGTGCCTCCATAGGAAGTGCCGAAGGTGTCTTCACCGCCGGTGCCTCGAATGACACTGGGGAAACGGCTATCCCCATCAATGTAGATCTGATCCGCGCCGCCGTGACTCCAGCGTGCCTTGTCGTCGCGCAGGCGGATTCCATAAATAAATCCCACCAGTTGCCCGGCACCGACAGCGTCCAGCAGCAGGAACTCCTCGCCATAGGCCTGAGCGGGATTTTCGCGCCGCCAGCGGGCACAAAAGCGGCGCTGTTCCTTGAGTTCCTGTTCGGGATAATGATGCCAGTCGGCATGCAGATAAACAGTGCGTGAACCGTTGACCTCGACTTCGATCCGAGCACGTTTGGCAAATGGCATCTCGAAATAGCAGTTATAAGCATTCCAGGCCTTCACCGAGAGGAACTCGGTATTGACGGGATACCAGTCAAGCCCGTGCATGACACCGAAAAAGTCACCCAGCGGCGACTCGACCTGCGGCACCTCGGAATCGTCAAAGTAGATTCGCAGGATGACACCACGGCTGCCAGCCCGGGCCACGCTGACGTCGCCGATTGCGGGTCTCGAAATGATGATCTGCAAGTGCCGGATGCAGCCCGGTCCTTCCATCGTCGCCAAGACTTTTTTGCCTGACACGTTCTCGACGCGGGCTACTCGCTGAGAAACCGGGCGCTCCGGAAGGTCAAGCTGAAACGGACCCGTCCCGGCAGCGGCAGCACTGCCGGTCAAGTGGCAGAAGATGGCGGATGCCAGAAGCAGGCCCGAGAGTCTGCGGTGGGACACAAGCGACATATTGGTTGCTCCGGGTTGAGTTCTGTTGGTCAGGTTGGAAAGGGACAATGGGGTCAATCAGTTACGGGCGCACGAGCGGCGTAAACTCCGAAATTCTAAATGGACCCCCGTTACAACGATCGAGACGAAGAATCCGGGGGCTGCGCCGCCCGGCTCGCCAACTAAACTTTTATGGGGCGGTTTGCGTCTGAATCTCAGTCGTTCTTCACGGTGACCACCACGTAGGGGTCGCGTTTCTGCCAAGAGGGCCAGAGGGTGCCGCCGCCTGATGTCAGCAGTGCTTCAACTCGGTAGAGGTGATCGAAGCGAGCTGTAATGTCGTCGTGCGAGATGGCGGCTTCGTAGAAGTCGCCTCCGACTGGTTGCATCTCGATTTCCTTCCAGTCGAGTTTCTGATTGACGGGTCGATGCAGCAGGATCACTCGTGCCAGGGGGCGGAGTGAGGTCACCTTGACGGTGATCTTCAAATCCTTGTCGGATCGCGAACGCGTCACTGGTTCATGTTCGATGACCGGGGGATCCATTAGCGGTTCTTCGCCGGATAACTTGGGAAATGACTGGTCGGCCGCGGCGTGCTGCTGGACGAGTTGTTCCAGCAGCCGGACATCTTCGCGGACCAGCGGCAGGCGATCCTTCCAGTGTCCGTCGACATTCAGGAACCGCAGCTTGTCATTGTAGACACCGTCCGTTCGCTCGGCGATCCGCTGCCAGGCCGCCGCCGCGGCTTTCATATGACGCAGGGCGACCGACAAACGGCCCACCTGACGTGTTTCGTGGAACAGTTCCACATGCGTCCCAGCTCGCATCTTGCCCGCGTGAAATCGCGCCAGATTCGCCAGGATTTCGAGGTCGAGTTCGGTAATCTTCCAGAGGGCCTGGTCTTTTTGTGCGACCTTGTCACGCGCTTGCCCCAACGCTTCCGCGGTCTGATCGGCGAGTTTTTCCAGGTGGGTTGCCACGTCAAAGGGCGTCCATTTGGAGCGCAACTGCCCCCGCGTCACGACATCGACATAACCCGGCCCGTCATAGGCGAATTCGCCGGGCTTGCCTTTTCGAATGCCGTAGAACAAGCCCGTGTCGCTGGGAATGGTCGACACATAGTCGCGGAGTTGTCCTCCCGGCGACATTTCCGGCCAGGCCGTAAATACACTGGCCGAATCCAGGCGAGCGGCATTCAGAATCGGTAGAACGCGACTCGCCGCGCGATAAGCACGGCCGACCGCTTCCCCGGCGTCACCAAACCGCAAACGAAATTCGCGGTCCCACGCGGCCTGCCATCCGTCAGGTGCATAGCCGGCCCGCCCGTAGGCCAAATAGTAGGCCCAGCATTTTTCGTGCTCCCAGCGGCCGTGGACGTAGGTCGGATCGACCAGAATCGGCCATTTTCCTGGGCGGTTGCCGTAACCTTTATTCGCTGGCAAGGCGAAAATCTCGAATCCACGGCTGCCGCTCAGTTTGCAACTTTGGGTGAAATGCGAGACGTATTCCGGGTCTCCCCACTGCAGCAGGCGTTGCGTGCCGCAGGTCCAGAGTCGAAAGAATGTCTTGTAGCGCCGCGTCTTATAGAGCATGTCAGCGTAGCCATACCGGCCCCAGCGATGGCGCGGGTCGGACTCGGTCGCGTGAAACGGCAAGCCGGTATGCTCGGTCCAGAACTTGGTCGATACCGAAACATCGAGGCCCATGTCGGCGGCCGCATCGGTCGTCTCGGGGAGCAGTCCTTTGAGACGCAGATCGACCTGAATCGGTCGACCGCATTCGGCAATCGAACGGAACTGCCGCGAGAAGAACTCTTTCTGTTTCGCCGCAGGGACGCCGCTCTCGTCATTCATCCGGAACTGCACGCCTCCGATGTTCGGGCAGGCCGTTAAGACGGCTGACAAACCTCGGCCGCAGAAATCGGCGTGATCCTTCGTGGAATTGGGGATTCCATTTACCAGGCTTTCGCCAATCAGGTCGCGCTTGATGCCCGACTTCTGCATCCAGACTGAAAAGATAAACGTGATTCCGTGATCCGCAGCCAGATCGCTGATGGTCTTTAGCATCTGCAGATTCCGGGTACGCTCGGCGGCCGTAAAGTTCTTGTCGGCAACCTGCACCCCGGGAAACTCGGGCGACTCGACTAAAAACGGATAGGGTGGGTTCAAATAGTTCGTATGGTCAGCGAATGTCAACGAGAACGCATTGAACCGGTTGCTGGCGAGCATCGTGAAGTAGGACTTCCAGAAGGTCTCGTCGTAGTACCAGTCTTCTTCCAGATCCTTATTGAAGAGATGAATGGCGACGCTGCGATGTTCCACCGCCGGTGACTCGCGACGCTCGTCAATCGCCCCGAAGGGATCACTGCCTTTGGGCATGGACTCCACATGGCGAGCCAGATCCCACAAGGCGTAGCTCAGACCGCGTTCATCGCGGCCGGCGATGATGATGGCCTTGGTCTGACCGGCGTCGACTTGCTTAATGCAGAGTGATTCGGCCGCATCGGGCAGATCAATGCGTTTCGCGTCCAACCATGACTTGATCAGTGGCGAACTGCTGGCGGTCCCCAGCACGATTTGCCGCGGGGTTTTCTCACTGAGAGAATTCGCGCGGCGAACATCGATCCCGCGCGACTTCAGCGACGATTCCAGTCCGGCGAGTGCCCTCTGGCTGGGGGCCAGAAGTTTGCCGTCGACCACCACCGTCAGTTCGGCGGCCGCCGTCGCCTCCACTCCCACCACGAAGACCGTGGTGGCCAGGACGAGTCGACGCAGGATTGTGAACCAGAGCGACATGGCACATTCCTCACTATGAGTTGTTGGAGATCACCGTGACCGTTTAGTGCAGGCCAGACCGCGAACGGTGGACTGTTTCAACAGTCTACAGAAATTCCGTCCCACAGCGAAGTGGCGGATTAGTTTATTTTCTAGCCGTGGGATAGGCTTCCAGCCTGTCATGTTCTTCTGCACGAATGACAGGCTGGAAGCCTATCCCACGAGTTAACAAGCTGTCTGAGTGAATGTTGTCTTGCTCATTTCACGCGTTCCACCGAATGTGTAGACTGTCGTGACAAGAATTGTCGTAGCGGATTCGATCATGCGTCATCTTGAAAAGGCTCAAGTGTCTTATGCTCAGACAACTGGTGCTGTTGTTCGCGTGGTGGCTCGTGGCGGCAAGTACGCCACTTGCCGCTGCCGAGCCTGTCTTTCGTCTGGCGACGTTTAGTTGCGATGTCACACCGCCGCTGGGACATCCCTTGTTGGCAGGCGCCACGGTGGCGCCGCCCGTCAAGCGGATTGACGACCCGCTGTTCGCTCGTGGCTTCGTGCTGCTGGGCGGAGAGAAGCCGCTGGTGCTGGTGTCGGTCGATTGGTGTGAGATCCGCAACGATGCCTACGATCGCTGGCGCGACGCATTGGCCGAGGCCGCCGGAACCGACCGCAAGCGGGTCCTGGTCACAGCGATTCACCAGCACGACGTTCCGTTGCCGGACCTGGAGGCCCAGCGAATTCTTGAGCGACATGGTGCGAAGGGGAAGATCTTTGACCTTGAGTTCCATGAGAAAACCGTTCAAGCCGTGGCGAAGGCTCTGCGTGAGTCGCTGGCGGGGGCCCGCACTATCACGCATCTCGGTACGGGACAGGCGACGATCACGGATCTCGTCTCTAATCGGCGGTTTGTTGACGCAACAGGAAAGGTCCGGTTCGACCGCAGCAGCATGAGCGGAGGAAAGACGGCACAGGCGGACGCCGGCGAGGGTCTTGTCGATCCGCAGTTGAAAACTCTGAGTTTCTGGAACGAAGAGACTCCAGTTTGCGCATTGAGCGTGTTTGCCATTCATCCCATGAGTTACTGGGGGACAGGCTGGGTGACGTGCGATTTCCCCGGCCTGGCTCGCGAACGCCGGCAGGCAGACGATCCGAACGTCTTTCAGATCTACGCGTCGGGAGCCAGCGGCAACGTGACTGCGGGCAAGTTCAATAACGGCAAGCCCGAAAACCGCCCCATTCTGACCAATAAGCTTTATGTAGGCATGCAGGCGGCCTGGAAGGCGACGAAACGACAGCGACTGACCGCGGCCACATTCCGTGCCCCGCCTCTACGCCTCGAACCTCGCAACGATCCCGGGTACACCGTCGAGGATCTGACACGCATGCTGTCGCATTCTGACACAAGGAAGCAGTCCCTCGGGGCGCTGGGACTGAGTTGGAGAAAGCGGGCAGATGCTGGGCACGTGCTGGAGATTCCCGCCATCGACTTCGGCCCCGCGTGCTTGATGCTGTTGCCGGGCGAGTCGTATCTCGAATATCAACTCCTGGCCCAGAAGTTGCGGCCTGATGCCTTTGTGGTGGTGATGGGTTATGGGGAGTCCGCCCCTGGATATGTGGGAACGGACCGCGCCTGGGACGAGAACGATGGAAACCTCACCGATTGGTGCTGGGTGGGGCGTTCGGAGGCCGTGATGACCAAGGCGATCCGGGCGGCGCTGAATGTCAAGAATTAGTATTCGCAATGACATCCGTAGTGAGTTTAAAGAAAGAACCTTATGCAGGCAATTATCATCGGCGCCGGTCGCGGTAGCCGCCTGATGCCCACGACCGCCGATACACCCAAGTGCTTCGCGGAAGTCGGGGATCGCCGGATTCTTGACTGGACGCTGCAGGCATTTGCGGCGAATGGGATCGACCGGATCGCGTTCGTCGGCGGCTACCAGATCGACAAGGTCCGTCAGGCCTATCCGCACTTCACGTTCCGGCATAACGACAATTGGGCGAATAACAATATCCTGGCGTCGCTCTTCTATGCCGAAGATCTGATGGCTGACGGTTTCCTGTGCTGCTATTCCGACGTCTTATTTACTCCGGCAGTGGTGAAACGTCTCCTGAGCAGCCGTGATGACGCGGCGCTGGTCGTCGACACTCAGTGGTTGGAACGCTACCGCGAGCGAACGCAACATCCCCCCGATGACGCTGAGAAAGTGACCGTCCAGAACGGGTCGGTCACCCGCATTCATCGGGCGATCCCCACCCCCGACGCGCATGGCGAATTCATCGGCCTGGCCCGATTCTCGGCGGCCGGTGCGGCGCGGCTGAAGCAGAACTTTCAACGCTGCCGTGACCAGTACGCCGGCCAGCCGTTCCGCGAAGCCAAGCTGTTCGAAAAAGCCTACTTCATTCAACTCCTGCAGGACATGATTGAGCAGGGTGAGCGACTGACGCACGTCGACACGCTCGGCGAATACATTGAAGTCGATACTCAACAGGATTTCGAATACGCCCGTCAGCACTGGGCCGAAATGTTAAAGGAGACACGCTGATGAGCAAGCCTCTCTTGTTCCCCACGTCGGTGGTCGGTTCCATGCCGCGGCCCGACTACGTCAAGGACCTCATCAATGCCGACCCGCCGCTGCCCCCCGCTGAATATCGCCGCACGATGCAGTCGGCCATTCAATCGGTTGTCGCCCTGCAGGAAATGGCGGGGTTGGACGTGGTCACGGACGGCGAATGGTGGCGTAAGTCGTATATCGGCGTGATTGCCGAGCTGGCTCATGGCTTTGAACTCAGTCGTAATCCCGCCGATGGCCGGCCCTGGACGGTTGTGGTCGATCGACTGGCACCAAAACATCCAGGGTTCATTGCTCAGGAAGTGGCATTCCTCAAACAGCACACGCAACGAGACATCAAGGCGACGCTGCCGTCCCCCGCGCTGCTGGGCGAGCGCATGTGGGACGTGACGGCATCGGGGGGCGCCTATCCCCGTCGCGAGGACTTCGTGCAGGCTTGCGTGCCCATTCTGCGTCGCGAGTTGGAACTGCTGCGCGATCAGGGTGTGTCGATCGTCCAGATTGATGACCCGCATCTGTGCCTGTTCGTGGACCCGGACGTACGAGCCCAATACCCGGACGCCGATCGGGCCGCCGACTTCGCCGTGGACATGACGAACCAGGTCGTCGCGGGGATTACGGGGGTCAAGCTGGCCGTGCATCTGTGCCGGCGGGCGGGAGCCCGGGTCCGCGGCGAGGCTCAGTTTCGGGGGGGCTATGACCCGATCATTTCGCAATTGAACCGGCTACAGGTCCATCACCTGACGATGGAATTCACAGCCCCCGGAGCCGGTGACATGTCGGTGTTTCGTCAGTTACGCGACGACTTCGAAATCGGCCTGGGCTGCGTCAGTTGCCACCCGGGCCAGATTGACTCGGCCCAGACCATCGTCGACCGCGTCGAGATGGCGCTGCAACATCTCGCACCCGAGCGAATTACGCTCAATCCCGATTGCGGATTTGCCCCGGGTTCAGCCGCGGTGGTCTCCATCGACGAAGTCTACCAGAAGTTGAAGAACGAAGCCGAAGCGGCCAGGTTGTTGCGAGAACGGCATGGGTGACGGTTGGGTCAGCGCGGTTTGAATACAAGCTCGAAGCGCGAGCGAGTGCATTCCGTTGTTAAATGAGCAAAGAGATGCACTCGCTTGCGCTTCGAGCTTGTATTCGCGGTCACTTCGCGACCGGAGAATCAAAATATTCGCATTCCTTGCGCATCGGTCTACCGGATAGAGTCGGAATATCCGGTGGCGGTGACGGCCCACGTTCTGGAGAACGGGTCCACTTGATTCGCGGTTTCACCAATCGACGAATACAGATACTGCGCTATGCACTGTTGCGGATGTTTCTATTCTGTTAGACTTTACGCCGACGTTGCGGGAGCATGACACGACTGCGAACTGGGAGTCAGAGGGTGGATGTCCGGACCATCCACAGCTTGGTTCCCGGTGCTGCGTGACTGGGAAGATCGCCTCAAATCTAGGATGACTTGATGAACCCGACCAAAAACAAAGTTATCGTCACTTGGGCCGAAGACCCCGCTCACTTTGCGAAACCCTCGCGCCGCGACTTCCTGCGAGTGGGCGTGTGTGGCGCATTGGGGCTGACACTCGGCGATTTCTTCCGCCTGCAGGCTCGGGCGGATCAGAAGTTCTATGAAAGCAAGGAAGGCCCGGCGAAGGGGGTCATCCATATCGTGCTGCCAGGTGGGATGGCTCATCAGGAATCGTGGGACCCCAAACCTGAAGCACCGCTGGAATACCGCGGGCCGTTCGGAGTGGCGAAGACGAATGTGCGCGGCGTGGTGCTGAATGAGAATTTCTCCAACGTCGCCAAGATCGTCGACAAGATGACGATCATCCGCTCGATTGCCGGGAAGGATGCGGATCACGGCCGGGCGAGCTACGCAATGTTTACCGGTTACCGCAAGAGTCCGGCGATCGAGCACCCGGCCATTGGTTCGGTTGTCTCACACGAGCTGGGATCGAGGCAGAATCTGCCCCCTTATGTCGCCGTTCCATCCGCGGGTGAGTATGCCGGCACGGGGTATCTGGGCTCGCAGTTCGGCCCGTTCGGACTGGGCAGCGATCCGGGCCGCTCGGGATTCCAGGTCAAAGACCTGTTGTTGCCGCCGGGTGTCGACGACGACCGGTTTTACAAGCGGCAGCGGATCCGTGAGACCGTGGACGAACACTTCCGCAAGATTGCCAGCAAGGCCGAAGCACTCGGCGCCATGGACAAGTTCTACGAACGAGCCTATGGGATGATCTCATCGCCAGCCGCCCGCGAAGCGTTCGACATTGACAAGGAGTCCTCGGCGACGAAGGCCAAGTACGGCCAGAACGAAGCGGGGATGCGACTGCTGCTCGCTCGCCGCCTGATTGAAGCCGGCGTCCGCTTTACGACGGTCAGCTATGGCGGTTGGGATCATCATGCCGGCATTGAGAATGCCATGCGCCGTCAAGCTCCGACGCTTGATCAGGCCCTGGCGGGTCTGATCAGCGACCTGGATGACCGCGGAATGCTCGATAGCACGCTGGTGCTGGTGACGAGCGAATTCGGCCGGACTCCAAAGATTAACGCGACGGCCGGTCGCGACCATTTCCCGCGAGTCTACTCAGTGGCCCTCGCCGGCGGCGGCTTCAAACGCGGTCTCGTTTACGGTTCGTCCAACAGTACTGCCAGCGAACCGGAAGAGAATCCGGTTCGCATCGAAGATGTGCTGACCACGGTCTATCAGCAGATTGGAATCAATGCGGATAAGGAACTGATGGCGCCGGGTGGGCGGCCGATTGAGGTGATTGATGGTGGGGAAGTGGTTAAGGAGCTGGTGGGTTAGGGCGCTTTAACATACGTCTGCGCCATCACGGAGTGATGAGCGCTCCCAGGCGAGCGTCCGGCGTGAGCCGGATGGTTGTTAGCGACTGTCTTAAACCTTGGACCACTTTCTTGTAATTCAGGCCGCGTACTGCAGCAGAGTTTGAAGGTTTTCGTAATCTCAAGACAACCATCCGGCTTACGCCGGACGCTCGCCTACGAAGAGGCTACTTCATTTCAGTCGCAAAAACTCGTTTAGGGATATCGGCATGCGAAGATGTTTTTGCCTGGCCACTTTGATTCTGGCCGCCTTACGCCTCCCGGCCGAAGCTGGCTTGCCCCGCCTGGCTAAGATCGTTCCACCTGGTGCTCAGCGTGGCACGACGGTCGAAGTCGTCCTGCAGGGGCAGCACTTCAGCAAGCCGGAAGAAGTGTTGGTCTACGAGCCGGGCATCACTGTTGAGTCGCTCGAGCTGATGGAAGGGGACATCGAGGTTCGGGGGCGACGTAACCGCGTCGAAAAGGGGTCGGGAATTCGCGTCAAAATGAAGATTGCGGATGACTGTGAACTCGGACTGCATGGGCTGCGGTTGCGCACCGCGACCGGGATCAGCGAATACCAGCGCTTCTTCGTCGGGCCCTTCCCGATTGTTCATGAAGCCGAGCAACAACAGCGGCAGCCGCGCAATGACGGACGTGACGCTGCTCAATCCATTTCTGCGAACAGCACGGTGCTCGGCGGGATGCTCGAGCCGACTGATGTCGATTATTTTCGGGTCGCATTGAAGCAGGGGCAGCGGTTCTCGGCCGAGATTGAAGCGACGCGGTTGGGTGTTGATCGCGGCATTCCGGATTTGCACGTGTCGCTGCTCGACGCGGACGGCAAACGCTTGATCGCGGCGGATGATTCGGCTCTCTTCCTGCAAGACCCGGTGGTGTCGCTCGTTGTGCCGCGAGACGGTGTCTATTTTGTCGAAGTGCGGCACTCGACGTACTCGGCTGGCAATGACGTTTACCGCTTGCACGTCGGCACGTTTGCCCGTCCCACAGGCATCTATCCGGCTGGTGGCCAGGCTGGACAGGAGTTGTCGGTGCAAGTGTTGGGAGATCCAAAGGGCGTTTGGTCGCAGACCGTGAAGTTGCCCGAAGCATCGTCGACAAGTTTCCGCTTTGTCGCGATAGATTCGGAAACGAGCGTCCCTGCTCCGACTCCGAACATGCTCCGAGTTTCTCCATTCGGCAATCTGATCGAGGCCGAACCGAATGATTCCGAAGAAGTGATCCAATCGCAGTCGGCGGCGAGTCTGCCCATCGCCTTCAACGGGATCATCGACAAGCCGGGGGATGTGGACTGCTTCCGCTTCACTGCCAAGAAAGGCGAGCGGTTCAAAATCCATTGCCTGGCAAACGCCTTCGGTTCGCCCCTGGACCCCACGATTTGGGTGCAGCAAGTCGGAGCGAAACGGAACACGCAACGGGCGACGGATTCTCGGGCGAATCAACTGGGTTATGCTCCCTGTGGCGGGATGAACCGCGAGACGCTCGATCCGATCCTCGATTTTACCGTGCCGGCGGATGGCGAGTACGTGCTGGGTGTGGAAGACGATCGGAACAACGGTGGTGCCGATTTCGTGTATCGCGTAGAAATCTCGCCCGAAACGGACCCAGTCTATGTGTATATTCCGCAGGACGCCGAGGCCGCATTCCAGGCCCAGGCCCGGCAATCGATCAACGTGCCAAGTGGCGGGCGGTACAGCACTCAACTGTCAATTTTCAACGCCAACCGCCCCTTCAATGGCGAACTCGAACTTATTGCGCTCGGTCTGCCTGACGGCGTGACGATGCACGCTCCGCATATTACTCCGGCCATGCCTCGAGTCGGGGTCGTGTTTGAAGCGGCACCCGGCACCAGCCTGCAAGGCAAGTTTATCGAGATTGTTGCTCGTCCAGTCAGCGATGCCACGAAGAGTGACGGTGACGGGACCAAGCCTGCCGTGGATGGTACGAAAGACCAGAGCACGGCGATTGCGGGCACGGAACGAACGCTGGTCAGCGGCTTTCGGCAGTCGATCCCGATGAATTCGTCCAACAACAACGACTATTACCTCTTCAACATGTTTGAAAAACTCGCCATTGCCGTGACGGAACCGGCCCCGTTTTCGATCGACATCGATGAGCCGAAATCAGCACTCGTCCAGAACGGTGAGATGGCGTTGAAGTTCCGAATCATTCGCGCAGCAGGGTTCGACGAACCGGTCAGCGTGACGATGGAATGGAAACCGAACGGCGTCTCGACGGGAACTCCGATCACGGTTCGGGCCGACAAGTCCGACGGCGAATTCCCGCTGGGGGCGGCCCGCAACGCGACGGCCGGCGCCTACGAAGTGACGCTGTCCGCGGTCAGCGGTGCGCAGCGTCCCGCCTATCGCGATTCCGCCAGCCGGACCTACGTGTCGACCAAGCCATTTAAGCTGCTGGTGGCGGAGCCGCACATCGAAGCCAAGTTTGCCCGAGCATCGATTGAACGCGGCAAGACGGGCACCGTGACGATCAAACTCAACCATCTCAAGAAGTTCGACGGCAAAGCCAAAGCCACGTTGTCTCGACTGCCACGAGGAATTGAACTGGTCGAGCCGTTCCGGGAGATCGGTCCCGAAGACCAAGAAATCACGTTCAACTTGAAAGCCACCGACGAATGCCTGACAGGTGGCTATCAAGGCATTACGCTCGATCTGACAGTCACGGAAGAGGGCCAAACGGTTCGTCAACTCAGTGGGTCGGGTACACTCCGCATTGATTCCGAACGTGGTGTCAAATCGGCAGCCAAATGAACGAGAACGAAGATCGATGAGTGAGAAATTCCCCGAAGGGGATACGTCTCATAGCCCAGGGTTGTCCGCTTCAGCGGGCTACCCTGGGTATCCAATCAATCTTGAACCCTACCCTGAAAGGGTTGCGTCTTGATACGAAACCCTTTCAGGGTACGACAACCTGTTGCGATACCTACCCAGGGTAGCCCGCTGGTGCGGGCAACCTTGGGCTATGTGACTTAACCCCGTTGGGGTATTGATTCAAAACGAGATTCAATATGTTGAGAACTCTACTCCCAGCCGTGTGCTGGATTGGCCTGGCTTCATCCGCGACGGTCGCGCTCGCCGATGCCGGCACGCACCTGAAGGTCTACCCGTCTGAGATCTCATTGCGTGGCCAGAATGACCGCCAGACGATCGCCGTGCAATTGGTGAATGATCAAGGCATTACCACGGACGTCTCCGCGGCTGTCATTGTGAAGGCCGTCGACGCCAAGATCGTTGATGTGGCCGGGCGGACGGTCACTCCCAAGGAGGCCGGTGAGACCAAGCTGCTGGTTGAACTCGGACAGCAATCGGCTGAGGTCTCGGTGACCGTGAAAGATGCGACGGTGTCGCGCGATGTCAGCTTCCGGCTGGATGTCATGCCCATCTTCATGAAGTCGGGCTGCAACAGCGGCAGTTGTCACGGAGCCGCACGCGGCAAAGATGGATTCATGCTCTCGCTGTTTGGATATGACCCGGCGGGGGACTATTACCGGTTGACGCGGCAATTCGTAGGACGGCGTATCGATCTGGCAGTACCCGCCAAGAGTCTGATGCTCGAAAAGACTACCGGTGAAGTCGCACATACCGGCGGGAAGTTGTTCACGACCGAGAGCGATGACTATCGGACCTTGCTGCGGTGGATCGAAGCGGGTGCTCCGGACGACAACGGAGAGACACCAGAACCGATCGGGATTGAACTGTTGCCGTCGAAGACGGTTTTCGCGGGCAAGGATCAAACTCAAACGACCGTGGTGACGGCAAGATATTCGGACGGCTCGGTGCGTGATGTCACCAAGCTGGCGTTGTTCATGACGAACAATGATGCGGTCGTCAGCATCGACAAGGATGGCATCGTCAAGGGCAACAATCGCGGTGGTGCGTTTGTGTTTGCCCGGTTCAACAAGTTCACCGTGGGCAGCGAAGTTCTCGTGCTGCCGACCGATGACAACTTTGTCTGGCCGAACACGCCCGAGTCCAATTTCATCGATACACTCGTCTTCGATAAGTTGAAGAAGCTGCATCTCGCCCCGTCCGACCTGTGTGACGACGAGACATTCCTGCGCCGCGTGACGCTGGACTTGATTGGCCTGCCCCCCACGCGAGCCGAGTACGACCGCTTCGTGGCCGACACGGATGCGAACAAGCGGGCCAAGTTGATCGATCAATTGCTCGACCGCGACGAGTTCGTCGATCTGTGGGCGATGAAGTGGGGTGAGCTGCTGCGGATTCGAGCCGTTGGCAATCAACCGGCCTATGGTCGCGACGCCAAGGCGATGTGGGCGTATGCGGGCTGGGTCCATGATCAGATGGCCGCCAACCGGCCGCTCAACGAGATGGTCGCGGAACTGGTCGTCGGCAACGGCAGCAACATCAAGCAGCCGACGTCGAATCTGTATACGGCTGCGGAACGGCTGACGCCCCAAAAGACGGCTGAGGACTTCGCACAGATCTTTCTGGGGACGCGCATCCAATGTGCCCAATGTCACAACCATCCCTTCGACCGTTGGACGCTGAACGATTACTACGGATTCTCCAGCTTCTTCGCGGGCGTCAATCTGAAACGGGGCGTCGAGGGTCGAGAGGTCGTAATCTATAACAACAATCGGAACAACACCGTCGAGCATCCTGTCGACGGACGCCGGATGAAACCGAAATTCCTGGGCGGCGATACTCCAGAAGTGGAGGGTCAGGACCCGCGTGTCAGCCTGGCGAAGTGGCTCACTGCCCCCGATAACACCGCCTTCAATCAGACCATGGCCAACATCATCTGGAAGCACTTCTTCGGGCGAGGCATCGTCGATCCGGTCGATGACGTGCGGATCAGCAATCCCCCCAGCAACAGGGAGTTGTTGGAAACACTCGGACAGAAGCTGGCCGCATATGGCTTCGACAAGAAAAAACTGATTCGCGACATCTGTAACTCGCGGACCTACCAGTTGTCCCCGGCGACGAATCCGACGAATGAACTCGATGAGTCCTATTTCTCACACAGCTACGTGCGTCGATTGCAAGCCGAAGTGCTGCTGGACACCATCACCCGTATTACCGGAACGGAGGACCGCTTCCAATCGTCTCCTCAGGGGACTCGAGCCGTGCAACTGTATGCCGGCAATGTGACCAACTTCTTTCTTTCCACGTTCGGCCGCGCTCCCCGTGAATCGGCCTGTTCCTGCGAGGTCAATAAAGAAGCCAATCTGTCGCAGGCCTTGCATCTCGTTAATGGCGACACAGTCACGCAAAAGGTAGCCAGCAGCAAGTTGATCCCCAGCCTGCTCGCCGCGAAGTTGCCGCCGGAAAAGATGATTGAAGAGCTTTACGTCCTCGCCCTGTCGCGGAAGCCTACGGCTGAGGAAACGACCGCTCTGGTCGCGCTGGTGAATCAGGATCTCAACGACCAGGATCGGTCCGCCAAGCTGGCCGGCCTGAGTGCCCAAATCGACCGGGCCTATGTGCGGCTGCAAGAACAGCTCAACGGCTACAAAGACGAATACGAAAAGCTGAAAGAAGACGGCCAGGAAGCCGAGGCCCTGGGGACTCTCGAAAAGCAAATCACCGCGACCGAAAAGAAACTCGAAGAATCACGTTCTCGACAAGCGGGCAATGTCCCGTTGATGGTTTATGGTGACATCTTGTGGGGCTTGTTTAATTCGACTGAGTTTGCATTTAATCACTAAGCAAACGGTAACGCTGCGGAAATCAACCTGAGTAGGTGAGCCGGGTGTCGTCAGGCCCCGGACTTTTCAACATTCCCCAGACACAAGGTCCGGGGCCTCACGGCACCCGGCTCA
>CAMAVF010000053.1 GCA_945861445.1 Planctomicrobium piriforme
CAGATCTGCTGGCTGACCAGGCCGACCGTGTCACTAAGCTGACGGTCTTGATCGAAGCGACACCAAAGTCCCTCGATCTCTACTCGAAGCGCGCGGATGCCTATTTCTTTCAGGGCCAATTCGACAAGGCACTCGCCGACTATGAGCAAATGGTGAAGCTGGATGAGACCGAGGCCCCTGGCCACTGGCGGCGCGGGATTGCTGACTTTTATGCGGGAAAGTTCAAGGCCGCATCGGATCAATTCGAACTCTATCATTCATTTGACGACGTGGATCGCGAGAATGGGATCTGGCGTTATCTGTCTCAAGTCAAAGCCTTCGGCCGCGACAAGGCGCGCGAGGGCTTGTTGAAATACAAGAAGGATGACCGCGAACCGTTTCCGGACGTCTATCAGCTCTTCGCGGGAAAGCTCACTGCGGAGGAAATCTTAAAGAAGATCCGCACGGCGGAGGTCGACGAGACAGAGCGTGAAAAACGGTTATTCTACGCCGAGCTGTACATCGGATTGAACTTCGACGTGGAAAAAGATCCGAAGCAGGCGTTGGAACATTTGCGGGCGGCAACGGCGACCCAATGGCCGCGGAAAGCGGGATATGGCCCCAATTACATGTGGCACGTGGGCCGCCTGCACGCGATACAGTTGCAGCAGCAACTGAAGAAACAAAAATAGGCATCCCGAATCGTGGTGACTGGGGATGCCTATCAGATTACGCAGGAATCAAGCGAACGTATCAGTGCGCTAGTAAGTCGCCAGTGATTCGGGTTTCACCAACGCCGTCGTGACCGGAGACCCACCGAAGGTCGCGTTTTGTCCCATGACCGGCTGGCCATATGGCGACTGACTGTAGGTGATCTGACCATTTTGGGGTTGAACATAAGCCGTGGTGGGCATGCCGCTCGCGGGTGGCAAGGCTCCCGTTTCAATCGGGGCGCCAGTGTTCGCGGATGCGGTACCGAAGCCGTAAGGTTCTACGTAAGTGCTTGGAAGTGCTCCACCCGGCGTCCCGTACACCGGAGCACCGCCGAAGCCACCTGGTGCGCCGACTCCGCCGGGTGCACAGGTTGAACAACCACCACCGCCGAACGGAGCAAACCCGCCAAACGGCTGGCCGCACGGTGAGCACGACGACGGGGCATAGCCCGTCGAACAGCCACCTCCGCAACGACCGAATCCGCAGCGTTGCCCGCAGCAGCATCCAGAAAGTAATACGAGTAAACACAAACTGATCCCGAGTGTGAGGCAGCGTTTCATCGTGGAATCCTTTCCCGCTGAGCAGGCCGAGTGACTGGCAGTCGGTTGATGGGCGAGGCTGTTAGACGTGTGAGGCGAATGGAAGTGAGACGAGTGAAGGGATACGTTTTCAACCAGACGACTTCAGACCACGAAAACGAATCGTTGATTCCTGGTCCGACTGCTGGTTCACCAGCGGGGATTGTCGGATTTGACAAGATTTAACCAGCGAAACTGGCCAAACCATCCCGCCTCGGTGACGTGCGGGGCGAACTTTAGTTTTTTTTCCAATTTTAGTCAATTCGGGATTTGTGCAGATTTTTGGCGATTACTCATCCGGCTCACAAATCCCATTTGGTCCCAGCAATGGTTGCAGCGGACACTGGGTACATTTGGGCTTTGAACCGCAATAATCGTCCCCCACTTGCATCATCCATTCAGCGAATTGCCCCAGTTCAATCGGGCTGTCGCGGAGACCTTGTTCGAAGAATTCGGGGATCTCGTCTGATTCGTCATGCCACGACAGCCAGCGGTGACGGCAGGCCACCCGCCAACTGGCGCGCGTCAGCGGATATTTTTGGAGTCCGCCGATCACACAGAACACGCGCGTGATCCAAGTCCGGTCGTGTGCGGCGAGTTCGGACCAGGCCGATTCCAGATGGGAAGTTCCAGCCTCAAATGGAGTTTGCCCACGATCCACCTGCTCTTGCCACCAGACTGCCAGCCGGTGTAGTACGGCGACCGAAGTGGCGTTGCCACCATACGGCTGGAGGAACTCCAGCAAATCTCCGCGCGTGCCGCGAGCAACCTCTTCGACTGCGACAATCCAACTGGCTTCGATTTCAGGCCAGACTTTGGCGAATTTCGATGGGGAAAACTGGCGTTCTAACAGGAATCGCACCAGTCCCACCCAGCCGTCCCGATAGAGATCCAGATCGAGACGTCCATAGTGCGATCGCAGGAGATCAGCGGCTGCCAGCAAGCGTTCGTCTGCCATTCTCAATTTCCCTGTTGGCCCATCATTTTCGGTGAGATATTATAGAGGGCTATCACATCTATAGTATTCGAACCCGCAGACGCTAGCAGCGTCCGCCACGGAGTTATCTCGTATGAACTTTTTTGCTCGTCGTCCGTGGGATTTGCCTCAACGGCAGCACACTCCGGAAGCGGTGTATGCCGACCGCAAGCTGCATCGACGTGAATTCCTGGAAACGACTGGCATCAGTGGTCTGGCGGCGGGGTTGGGGTTGAGCCTGGCGGGGTGCGGTCGAGCTTCGAAGGAAGAAGTTCAATCGGCAGGCGGCGTGCAAACCGTTTCCAAGCCGGACAAAATCTACCCGGCCCAACGAGAAAATCGTAATCCGAAATTCGAATACGGACGAACCGAATCGGTCGAGCAGGATACTGCCGAATTCACGAATTTTTACGAATTCGCAGCCAGTAAGAGTTCCTGGCGCTACGTCGGCAAGTTCCAGCCGGATCCGTGGAAGGTGGAAATCACAGGGCTCTGTTCCAAACCAATGACTCTCGACATGGACGATTTTTATCAGCACCCCGGATTGAAATGGGAAAGCCGCGACTATCGACACCGCTGCGTGGAGACCTGGGCCATGTGCGTGCCGTGGACGGGGTTTGCGCTGCGTGATTTGATCCGCGCTGTCGAACCCACTGCCTCCGCAAAATACGTCAAGTTCGTCACATTCGATAAGCCACACGAGGCTCCGCACATGGAGGCTCGCACTTTTCCGTGGCCATATACCGAAGGTTTGACTCTGGCCGAAGCCACGAATGAATTGGCCTTCGTCGCTACGGGCCTCTACGGTCATCCGCTCCCCAAACAGAACGGGGCTCCGATCCGGATCGTACTGCCATGGAAATACGGTTTTAAGAGCATCAAATCGATCGTGCGAATCGAATTGACCGATACCGCACCACCCACGTTCTGGAACACCATCAATTCGGCCGAATACGATTTTGAAGCCAACGTGAATCCCGAAGTACCGCACCCCCGCTGGAGCCAGCGGACGGAATGGATGCTGGGGAGCCGCGAAGTCTTCAATACCGTGCGATACAATGGCTACGGAGACTGGGTCGGCAAGTTGTACCCGGCGTGAGGCGAATGCCGAGTCTGATGACAGAGTGAGTCATGGCACAACGCAGAAATGAATTGGCCGAACGGGCGGTGGTGATCCTCGCCACTTCGTTCGTGGTGATGGGGGGCCTGGGGGCGTCGACGTTTTTGATCGTCGTCAACAGTTCCGATCCCACGCGCACGCTCATCTACTTTGCAATCGGCTGCGTCGTGGTCGGGATCCTGTTGTGGCTGCTGCGCGAGCCCGATCCGTTGGCACCGCGAGCGAGCGTCTTCACCTGGTTCCGGCGTCGAAATGCCACCATCCACCATTACAAACTCAAGGTCCGCAAGTCGCGAAGTTCCAGCGAACCACCACAGCAACCGCCGACCGCGGAAAGAATCCGGCAGATTTCGCAAGAGGCATCAGGGACCTGGGTGCCGTCCAAGCTGCCGAAGAAGAAACGAGAAACAGATGACTGAGAATGATTGACCAAGGACCAAGGACAAATGACAACCCGGCCGTTGACTTTGGCCGTTAATCTGGGATAACTATTGATCAACGTCCGTTGATGCACGTCAGTTCGGGTGCCGATCTCCATGATTCCCATTCTCGGTTCCAACAAGCAACTCTGTGACGGGCTGTCACGCCGCGATTTGCTCCATGTGGGCGGATTGGGGGCGTTCGGTCTGAGCTTGGCCGATTGGAATCGATTGCATGCCGAACAATCCGAAGGCGAAGCCTCCCCGGCATTTGGCAAAGCCAAGTCATGCATTCTGGTCTTCTTGTTTGGCTCGCCGCCGCAACACGAAACATTTGATCCCAAGCCGAATGCTCCCGTGGGAATTCAGGGGGAGATGAAGGCGATCTCGACCAATGTTCCTGGATTGGACATTTGCGAGCGTCTGCCGCTGATGGCCGGCGTCATGGATCGCATGACGATTGTGCGGTCAATGACCCATCCTTACGCGCTGCATGGTGTGGCCTATGCACTGACCGGCATGCCGACCTATACGCCAGAGATTGAAGCCAAGCCGCGCGACCCGCAGCACTGGCCGTATATTGGTTCGGTTGTCGATTACGTCGATCGTCAGCGTTCGCGCAACGCCGCAGTCGCTGCCCCGAAGCATATCGGGTTGCCCTGGCTGTTCGGTTCCAAATGCGACCTGGCTCCGCTGGCCGGGCCGTACGCGTCATTCCTGGGTGGAGCTTACGATCCAGTCTGGACCGATTTTGACGGAGTCGGGACGCAGGTCGTCCCGAAGCTCAGCGATGCCCAGTCCAAAGACATTCTCGATCCCTTCGGCGGGACCACGGCGGAAGGGCGATTCCGATTATCGGCGACCTCTCCATTAGAAGGGGTTCCAGCAAGTCGCTTCGATTTACGTCAGTCGCTGTTGCAGCAGTTTGATCAGTCGCGATCGTGGCTGTCTCAGCATTCTGGAATTGGAACCTACGACAAACATCAGGCCTCAGCCTATTCTCTCTTGACGTCCGGCAAAGTGCGTGATGCCCTGGATATCCAGCGAGAAACAGTCGCCACGCGCGCCAAGTTTGGCCTGACATTGTTCGGGCAGTCGTTGCTTGCGGCCCGGCGGTTGGTCGAAGCGGGCACGCGGTTTGTCTCGGTCTTTTGGGATCCCTTCAGCGTTTTCGGCGGCAGCGTGTGGGACACGCACGCCAATCATTTTCCGCGATTGAAAGAGTATCTGCTGCCGGTCTTCGATCAAGCCTACTCGGCGTTCATCCACGACCTGGATGAGCGAGGGCTGTTGGATGAAACGCTGGTCTGCTGCGTCAGCGAACACGGCCGCACGCCGAAGATCGACAACGGTCCCAAGGGTGGTGGCCGGCATCATTGGTCGCGAGTTTACTCGGCGGCATTCGCCGGCGGCGGGATGGCGCGGGGCCGCGTCGTGGGCCGGTCGGATGAATCGGGGGGCGATGTGGCGAGTTGCCCGGTGTCGCCCAAGGACATCCTCGCGACTTCATTCCATCTGATGGGAATCGATCCGCATACGATGATTCCGGATCGTCTGAACCGCCCCCTGCCCATTGCCGGTGACGGCATGGTACGGCACGAAATGATCGGGTAACGATGACCACGACCTCACGACTTGCCGTCACGCTGGGATGCATTCTAACTTCGCTGACGTCATTGGCTCTCGCTGCCGATCCGCCCAACCTGCAGGTAACCAAGCCGGCGACTGCCACGGCTCGAATTGTTCCGTTCCACGGATATGCCAAGGCCATTGAGTTGACGCGCGGCAGTGCCCGGGTTGTCCTGTGTCCGCAAATCGGAGGACGTGTGCTGGAGTTCTCGGTCGATGGCCGCGACTCGATGTTTCTAGATCCTGCGGAGAAGACCTGGCAGCCGGGCCAGCCGGCCGCTTCATCCGCCGGCCGGTTTGACTACGGCCCGGAATTGACAGCCATACCACATCCCACTCTATGGTCCGGTGAATGGACCGGGGCCGTTACGGGCCCACACTCCGCCAGGCTGACCAGCCCGCAGGACGCGACGGCGGGAATTCAGTTGGTCCGTGATTTCCATCTCGCCGGCAGCGGGAAGGAAAGCCAGAACGCCCCGTTTCACCTGGTCTGCAAGCAAACGATCCATAACATTTCAAAGGAAGTCCGTGAAGTCTGTCACTGGGGGCGATCCTTTTCCCCCGCCGGCGGGATTTGTATCGTCCCGCTCGGTGACCGTCCGAGCCGGTTTCCCTCCAAGTATGCGATGTACGAAGAGGGTGCGATCATCAACGTCCGGAACACCGACGACAAGATCCGCGAACGGGACGGCTTTCTGGAAATCCTGGCTCCGCCGCGCAAGCCCAAGCTCGGATTTGATGCGACCGCAGGCTGGCTCGGATACGTCATGCCGAACAACACGCTGTTCGTGAAACGGTTCGCCACCTATCCCGATCGCGTCTACAACGAAGCAGCGGGACTGACACTGTCCGTCTGGTATCCGACCGGACCCCGCATCGAACTCGAACCGATTGGACCACGCGAACGACTGCAGCCGGGTGAATCGGCAGCGTTCACCGAAGACTGGTGGCTGTTGCCATTCCCGTTTCCGCAACCCGGTCAGCAGATCGACTTGAAGGCACTCGACACGCTCGTCAAGACGCACACCGTTGTGCCCAAGACCTAATATCGTGTGATGTCTTTTAGTTCGCCACCTGCGGCACCGACATGACGCAGCGGAAGCCGACGTGCGACATCCCGGTATCCGGGCTGCAACCATGTCGCGCGCTGGGTCGGTAGCGTGAGCAATAGCTGTCGTTACATAAGAACGATCCACCGCGCTGGGCCCGCAGCGGCATAAACGGCTGACGGGGGTCCACGCTCGTCGCCGGACTTTGCGGATTATCGATCACGGCCTGGCCTGCCCGCTGGCTGTACAGGTCTCGCACATACCAGTCATCGCACCACTCCCACACGTTCCCCGCCATATCGAACAAACCGTATCCGTTGGGTGGGAACGTCTTGACCGGTGCCGTCCGGACAAAGCCATCGGCCTGCGTATTCTGGTGCGGGAACTTGCCTTGCCAGATATTCGCTTGCCGCTCGTTGAGCGGTTCATCGCCCCACACAAAGTTCTTACCGGGCAGTCCGCCTCGCGCCGCGTATTCCCATTCGGCTTCCGTCGGGAGTCGCTTACCCGCCCACTTCGCAAACGCCTGCGCATCATCCCACGAGACATGAACGACGGGATGCTGCTCGCGGCCACGCAGATCACTCGTCGGGCCTTCAGGATGTCGCCAACAGGCACCCGGCGTCCATTTCCACCACTGACCAATCTCATCCAAAGGCACAGCCTCCGACGGTGGCGTGAACACTAATGCTCCGGGAACGAGCGACTCGGGCGGCGGGGCGGCGGTCCCAGGGGGCGATTGAGCCAGGATTTCTTCCGTAGTTGGTGCTGTTTCAGCCGTCGTGACGTATTTCGTCGCCTCGACAAACCTTTGAAACTCAGTGTTCGTGACCTCGGTCTCATCCATAAAGAAATCGGGGACGCTCACTAGGTGAACCGGCTTTTCATCGGGCCAGGCATCCTTGGCCGCGGAGCCCATCAGGAATTGCCCTCCGCGAATCCAAACCATGCCAACGGGCGGTTTCATCGAGCGAGGTGTTTGACTCCAGCGAACCGCGCTAAACACGACCAGGAATGCGGCCAATCCCCAACCGGCGGGAATCAGATACTTGGTGACGACACGCATGCGCTCTGGCCTGAAGAAATAGAACCGCGATTGAGATAAAAGTTAGAAGCCCTAACAAAACCGGTTGTGGGAAGTTCAGGACCGCGACAATTCACGCGGTTCTGAACTGACGCAGAGGTTTTGTTAGAGTTTATTAGAATGTCAGCTTGGCTCGCGCGCCAATCACGACCGCAGTGTCGTTGGCGGCGTTCGAGGGTTGAATGATCTGCAGGTCTGGGGTCAGGTTGAACCACGGCGTTACGGCCATATTGTAGTACAACTCGCCCCCCTGTACGTCCTGCAAATGGATGACCGGGCTGACCAGGTCTTTGAATTCGCTGCTGAGACCGGTGTAGAAATAGGCGACGCCCATTGTATCGGCAGGACGGCTGTCGATCAGCCCGTGGCCCTGCAGCGACACATTGCCCGACCAGCGAATGGGATTGGGGTTCCCGTCAGATATGCCCCAACTCGTGAACAAACCGACGTTGCGTTTCGGGTTGCAGCCGTCCTGCCAGAGCCGTTGTTCACCAAAGTAGCTGATGCTCCACGTTCCGGATTGTTTGCCCGCCACGATTCCCACTGTGGGCAGGAAGTAAAAGTCTTCTCGGTCGACCGATGTGTAGCTCTTCGATGAATACTCACCCAGGATCGCATGGGAACCTGGCAACCCTTGAAACTCGGTAAAATGTCGCCAATACGCAATGATCGCCGCTCCGCTCTCGAACAGATTTCCCAGGCCGACTGTGGTGGATGAATTATTCGGATCGACCACCGACAGGCTGCCCTGGACTTGCCCTTCGTGCAACTTCGTCACACCAATTCCATTAACGCTGAGGTTCAACGGCCGAGCAATCGACAGTGGGAACAGGGTGGAGACATTCATGAAGCCGTCGATTCCGCGGCCTCCCTGAGGGTAAAGCGAATTGAAGAGATCGAGTGCGTTGAGCTTGCCGGCGGTCACCAGCCACTCTTCAGACAGCATCTGCGTGACTGTGAACCCCGAGATCGCGGTCGTCTGGCCGGTTGACGGCCAGAGCATGTTCGCATTTACCGGGGCCAGCCCGACAGCGTCGAAGTTCGAGTCCTGGCCGAAGCGTGTTTCCGCGTGCATGCCAATCAGCAACCCCTTCCACAATCCCAGTTTCTCGCCCTGAAAGGTGAAGAACTGGTCGACTTTTCCGCCATACTTGAATTGCTGCTCGGCCCCCCCGCGGGCAACTCCCTGGTAGAATTGGGTCAAATATCCCTGATAGATGATTCCGCTTTCGGTGAGCGACGTTCGGGCGCCACCCCAATCGCCGGTGAGAGTCGGAGATGTCAGCAGCGATTCGCACCACGACGGGGCACATGTGCAAGGTGCGTCGTAGCATTCCGGCGCGACCTCGACGCCCTCGGCAAACGAGGTCCCTTCGATGACCGACGCTTCCACGGCAGCCGACTCACCCACCATGTCATCAGCCCAAACAGCCGGGCTGGGCCCAGATATCAACAGACCAAGAATGGCCAAACGGCCCCATGATAGCGAGCGGACCATGTGTGGTCTCCTGATCGAGTTTCTCTACGAGTGCATAGCTGACAGTCTTTCCAATAGATCGGATATTGAGGATCGAAACTCAGGAATCGTCTGGAGCGCATGATGGGGATAGTCCGGCGGGGTAGCGGTTCTGAGGGGGATACCGGCTGCAAGGCGATTAGCGTTTGTGCCAAATGACCCAATTTTAACCGCAGAGCAGTCGCTACAATCGATACAACCGTGTCGCATTGATCGTGGATGAAGCGTCTCGGCCAGTAACGGCGCCGACGATCAAATCGACGGTGTGACGGGTGGCTCCGCGTTGTGCTGTGACGAGTTGCTGGGCGCGGTGGCCCATTTCTGCGGCCTGTTGCGGATGGACCAGCAAGTCTCGAATCGCCGATGTGAAATCTTCTGGCTGGAAAATGACCCGTGCCGCCTTGGCGTCCAACAGCAGCGCCACAACATCTTTAAAGTTGTGGGTGTGCGGTCCAAACAGGACTGCGGCGCCATATCCCGCCGGTTCGATCATGTTTTGACCACCGCGCCGCGACAGGCTGCCTCCCACGAAGGCAATCTCTGCCAGGCCCCAACAGGCGGATAACTCACCCAGCGTGTCGAGCATCAGGATCGGTCGGTCGGCTGGAATGTCTGCAATGTTGTCCGCTGCTCCCGACCCGAAGTAGCTGCACTCGCCAGAGTGCGGGCGATTGGCACTGCCGGCTGTGATGCACTTCGACTTCTCTAAGAGCGACGTCTGACTGCGTCGCAGCAGCGGCCACCCCTGACGTTCTACCATTCCGGCGACTTCCTCGAAGCGCTCCTTGTGCCGTGGTACAAGCATCAACCGTAGCTTGGGGAATTCTTGGTGTAGGTCACGATAAACAGCGAGTGCCAGTTCCTCTTCGGGGGCCTGAGTGCTGCCGGCGATCAACAGCGTTTCGTCAGGCTGCAGGCCAAAAGAGTCGCCAATTTCCAGCGTGCGGGCATTCCTGCGATGGGTCTCAACCCGGTCGAATTTGATGGATCCCGTGACCGTGATTTGCTGGGGTTGAGCTCCCAGATCGATCAGTCGATTGGCGTAAGTCTGATTCTGGACGGCGATTTGTTGCAGTTGCGGCAGAATCCGTTGTAGCAACGGACGGATCCAACGATAACTGCGGTAGCTGCGATCGCTGACCCGACCGTTGATCAATACAACCGGAATCTGCCGGTGCTTCGCCGCTGCAATGAAATTGGGCCACAGCTCGAGTTCCACGAGTACGATTGCCGCCGGCTGCACGCGATCGAGAGCCCTTGCGACGCTCCAGGAGAAGTCGAAGGGAAAGTAACAGACCGTGTGTTGCGGATAGAGTTTTTTAGCCACCTCCTGGCCGGTGACCGTGGTGGTGGTGATCCAGAGGTCGTGGTCGGGTCGCTGCGTGGAAAGCTGATCCAGAACCGGCCCCAGTTGCACCACTTCACCCACGCTGACGGCATGCAACCAGATACAAGGTTGTTCCGAGCTGCGTCGCGGCAGCTCACCCAGGATCTTCTGCCGCCAATCTCCCAGACGTTTTTTGAGAACGATGCGACGATAGAGCAGCCACGGAGCCGCGAGGATGCCGATGCTCAAATAAGCAAGATTGAGTAACCAACTCACGGGGAATCCTTTCCCGTTGGCAACGTGCGTAGCACGTCCTGCGGCTTGATCTAATAAACGCTAACAAAACCTCTGCGTCAGTACAGAACCGCATGAAATATCGCGGTTCTGTACTTCCCACAACCGGTTTTGTCAGGGCTTCTAATCCTTATTCATATGGCAGTTCTTGAACTTCTTGCCACTGCCGCACGGACACGGGGAATTGCGGCCCACCTTTTCGCCGTAGTTGCGAATCGGCTCGACGGCCTTGGCTGAAGGCTCATGTTGACTGACCGTTTGATCCGAACCCTCTGGTCCAGCCAGCAGCATCTCTTCTTCCGCGGCATCGAAGGCGGACTGAGCCGAATCGTGTGTCGTGGCCGTGATTTGCCACAGGTCGCCGACGAAATCGCTGCTCGTTTCTTCAACTCGGTAGATGACAGACGTGACCTGGTCTGCGATTCTCCGCCACATCTGTTCGAAGGCCCGCATCCCTTCGCGCTTGTATTCGACCTTGGGATCTTTGCCCGCATAGCCTGCCAGGCCGATCCCTTGCCGCAGGTGATCCATAAAGTACAGGTGGTCCTTCCACGCAGTATCCAACACGTCCAGAATCAGCGACCGTTCCGTCTGCATCAATTCGGGACGATACCGATGCTCGGCGGCGTTCAGGATTTTCTGACGGGCGGCCTTTCGCGGCAGGGTCTCCAACTCGGCAACCTGAATGGGTGCCTTGAGTGTATTTTGAGTCCACTCCGCCAACTCCACCAAAGCGCCAGGGTCACGGACGGGATCGTTACCCGCGTCCGAGTTCTGCGGTGGCCCATAGACTCGTTCGAGATAGCTATCGATGCGTGAAACGGTCTCGCCGTTCTGATGATACTTTTCACTGTAGGCCAGCAGCGTCTCGCGAATTGATTCGCGCGACTGGCCTTCAAACTCAGTCGGCTGCAGGGGGGCGTCGAAGCGATTCCCCGCCCATTGAGCCAAGCCTTCACGGTCGTAGCGTTCCGTGCCGGGGGCACCTGACCGATCCGCCATAAAACGCGTCAGGCCGACCGACACCGGAAACTCGATTTCCTTGGCGTCGTACATCGCGATCAGTCGCTCTAAAATCTTGTCTTCGACTTGCTGAGCGGTGGCATCCTTGAATTCGTCGGGCGGAATTCGCAGCGTAAACTGGTCCTGAACCCAACTGCTCAGGTTACTGCGGCCGTAGTCTTCCGCCGAGAACTGCTGCAGGGGGCTAAAGTCGTAGCGGCCAATCGCTTCCGTAATCCGCGGCAACATTTCCTCGAAGATGTCCTGAATGCCGATCTTCTTGAGTTCGCGATCATTGGTATTGAGGCCGTAGCGTGTATTGACCCACTTCGAGAAGGCCGCCCAATTCCGCTCGCGTTCGTCGTCCACGTCTTCAGGCAAATCGCTTTCAATCTGGTCGCGCAGATATTCTTCGGCCTTGCGTTCCGCCTGGTCACGCATGTAGCTGGCCATGGCCTCGCCATCCATGCTGCGGATGTCGCGTTCCTCGACTTCGATGCCGTACTGCACCTCGGCCCATTTGATCGCCGATTCACGTCCATATTTGGGCGACAGAAATTCTGCCACGACTTGCTTCAGGCGTTGCCGGAACATATCGATGATCAACGCCCGCGAATCGGCCCCATCCAGGATCGCCTGACGATAGCCATAAACTCGCTTGCGCTGCTGATCCATGACCTCGTCATATTCGAGCAACTGTTTGCGTGTTTCGAAGTGCCGTTCTTCGACCTTCTTTTGTGATTTCTCGATGCGGCTGTTGAGCATGGGGTGCTCAATGGCTTCGCCTTCCTTCATGCCGACCCAGGCCAGCACGCTTTTTAAGGTGTCGCCACCAAACAAACGGAGCAGATCGTCTTCCATCGACAGGAAGAAGCGGCTGGAGCCCGGGTCCCCCTGGCGGCCCGATCGGCCGCGGAGTTGCAGATCGATACGCCGCGCCTCATGTCGTTCGCTGCCGATGACATGTAGACCACCCAGTGCAGCGACTTCACGCCCCTGAGCAACCATTCCGTCCTGCTCGGCGATCTGTTTCGACAGGCTGTCCCATTCGGTCTTGGGGACGTCCAGGCGAGTGCGATACTTGGTCTTGAGTTGTTCCCAGACCATCGGTTCCGGGTTACCGCCGAGGATGATGTCGGTACCACGACCGGCCATGTTGGTGGCGATCGTCACGGCACCCAGGCGACCGGCCTGGGCGATGATTTCGGCTTCACGCTCGTGGTGCTTGGCGTTCAAGACCTGATGCTTGACACCGAACTTGGTGAGACGATGCGACAGGTGTTCTGACTTTTCGATGGAAATCGTTCCGACGAGAATCGGGCGGCCCGTCTGATGGACTTCGCGCACTTCGTCCACGATGGCTTCGAATTTCTCGGGTTCCGTGCGGAAGATCAGGTCCGATTCGTCCTGACGAATCATCGGACGATTGGTGGGAATCGCCAGAATATCAAGGTTATAGACCTTCAGAAACTCGTTGGCTTCGGTCATGGCGGTACCCGTCATACCGCCCAGTTTTTTGTAGAGCTTGAAGAAGTTCTGTAGGGTGATCGTGGCCAGCGTCTGCGTTTCTTCTTTAATGCGGACGCGTTCCTTGGCTTCGACTGCCTGGTGCAGACCGTCGCTCCATTGCCGGCCATGCATGGCGCGGCCGGTATGTTCGTCGACGATGATGACTTCATCCTCGACAACCATGTAGTTGACATCGCGTTTGTAGAGGAAATGAGCCTTCAAGGAATTATCGAGCAGATGCGGCCATTCCATATTGCCGGCCGTGTAGAAGCTCTCCACTCCGGCCAGTTCTTCGGCAACCCGAACTCCCTCATCAGTCAAGTGGCAGGTGTGTTCCTTTTCCTTGACCTCGAAGTGAATGTCCTTCTTAAGCTGCATCGCGACTTGATTGGCTTTGGCGTACTTGGTGACGTCATCCGTCGACGAGCCGGAAATGATCAACGGGGTCCGCGCTTCGTCGATCAGGATGTTGTCCACTTCGTCGACGATGGCAAAATCGAGCGGACCTTGTACCTGCCTCATATGCTGCGGATAGCGTTCGTCGTCCCAGCGCGCGGGCTTCATGTTGTCGCGCAGGTAGTCGAAACCGAACTCGTTGTTCGTACCGTAGGTGATATCGCACTGGTACGCTTTGACGCGGTCTTCAGCACGCATCTGCGACTGAATGGCACCGATCGTCAGGCCCAATCCGTTGTAGACGGGGGCCATCCATTCCATATCGCGCCGGGCAAGATAATCGTTGACGGTGACGAGATGAACCTTGCCCACGAGAGCGTTCAAATACGCGGGCAGGGTGGCGACCAGCGTCTTGCCTTCACCCGTGCGCATTTCCGCAATCATGCCTTTGTGCAGGGCATAACCGCCGATCATCTGCACGTCGTAATGACGCATTCGCAGGAATCGCCGGCTGGCTTCACGCACGCGAGCGAAGGCTTCGGGCAGAATCTGGTCGAGCGTTTCTCCCGCCGCTATCCGGGCGCGGAACATCGCGGCCGAGCCCCGCAGTTCTTCATCCGAGAGTTTTTCAATCTCGGGTTCAAGCTGATTGATGCGGTCGAGCGTGGAGCCCGGCACGATCGTTGTCTGCTGAGACCGTTTGTCTCGGATATAGCCCAGCTTCTTCAGCACACGCTCATTGGCGGCACCGAAGCGGCGAGTGATAAACCGTTCAAACGTCGCGAACAGCCAGTTAAAAAAGTCGCCAATACGTTCCAAAAATTCCATGAGATTTTCTTCTCGCTGTCAGACGGCTGTTGAAAGTCAGCTGAGTCGACTCAACCGCACATACCGGCTGACACCCTGCAATCGATCACGCGCCCCCATCCGAAGAGGCTGCCAAAACGTCATACTGCGCCAAATGCAAGCCGCTGACACCACCTCATTCAAGGCAGCATTCGCGACCACTTCACCCGCCATAACTCTAAGTCTGCCTGAAGTTTATTGTGGACAGCAAAACGGGTCAATCCACATCCTGAAGGAGTTAAGGAGTGACAACCGTGGACTTCCTGTAGGATTGCCAATCAAAGAATGCGATTTCCGTGCCAAGTGGTGCTGCGAAGAATGTTAAGATCGGCTGCTGAGCCAGTTTATTCCGCCAGTCCAATACGAGACTTCGTCATTGAATGGTGGTTCGCAACTCGATGGAATCCATTGGCTATTCAGAGCGATTTCCGTCTGGAAACACAATTTGGTTTCGACGATGATGCCGCCGACAATCAGACAAGGTCGCGATGGGTGGCAGGGCAAAAACCAGGAGGGTGGGAGTGAAAAAATCACGGACGAACCGCAGTGTGTTGTGGGCTGCCTGCATCTGTGCCACTTGGATTTGCGGCGCAATGACCAGTGTCCTGGCGGCCGACAAGCTGGAACTGGCTGAATCAGCGACCGAACAACGCTCATTTAAAGTGACCGTCCGCATGGACATCGAGGGTCAACTGCAAGCGGCCGTCGCCGATACGAAAGCCGTGGCCATGAAGTTGACGGGCAACGCTCAGTTGTCCTACCACGAGCGGCGGCTGAGTAGTCTCGGACGCGATGCTGCCGACTTTCGCGGCTTGCGGACGTATGACCAGGCGGAATTTCACAGCCAGGTTGCCGACCGCGTCAGTGAGACCAAGCTCCGTCCCAGTTTTCGCCAGATCGTCGCCGAGGGGCAAACGGACGGGATCCGACTCTATTCCAACTTCGGTCCATTGACCTATGAAGAGCTGGAATTGTTGCGGCCCCCCGTCGATAGTTTGACGGCCCTGGCATTATTGCCCGCCGATCGAGTAGAAGTCGGCGAGAAATGGGATGCTCCGATGTGGGCGTTGCAGTTCTTGACTGCCGTCGAGGCGGTTGACAAGGGAGAACTGAAATGCACTTTGGAGTCTGCCGCAGATGACGTCGCGAAAGTGACCTTCGCCGGGGACATCAAAGGCGGCATCCTGGGGGCGTCCTCGGTCATTAAGCTTTCGGGACACTATCTCTATGATCTCAAACAGCATTGTCTGACTCATCTGGAACTGACCCAAAGCGAAACACGTTCGGTGGGTGCCGTGTCACCCGGGTTGAAAGTCACTGCGAAGGCCGTCCTGGAGCGTACGCCCAGCGAGCACCCAGCCCTCAATGAACTGGCCATCGAAGCGGTGCCTCGTGAACCGAAGCCGGAGTCCATGTTGCTCGCGATGGAAGCCAGAGATTGGGGCATCAAGCTCTACCACGATCGTGTATGGCATCTGTTCCACCAAGGGACCACGGTCGCAGTCCTGCGCTTGATGGATAAGGGGAGCCTGGTCGCTCAGTGCAATGTGTCCCCCATCGGACCGGCGCCAGCCGGCAAGCACATTGGCGAGCAACAGTTCCAGGAGGACGTACAGAAGGCGATTGGTGCCGAGTTCCAGAAGATCGAAAAGGCCGAGATCATCCCGACCCAGGACAAGCGATTCGTCTTCCGCGTGATTGCCTCGGGCGAGGCGAATCAGAAGACGTCCAAGGGCGTGAACAAGGTGCCGGTGAACTGGATCTACTATTTGATCGCCGACGCCGACGGCCGCCAGATGGTGCTGGTGTTTACCGTGGAAAACACGCTGATAGAACGGTTCCAGAACCGCGACATCAATCTGGCATTGGGCATCGATTTCGAGCCGAAAACGGCAAAATGAGCGGAGAGTCACCTGCCGCGGCAGCAGCTTACGTTCCCAGCATTTCGCATCCGATTCCATCTGGAAAATCAACGACGATCACCTCCCGAACCGATGCCATGTATTGCTCAAAGAGCTGCTCGCGCCGGCGATTCCAATCAGCCGAGGACAAGGTGAACCCGATTTGACCGGGATCGCTGTCGTTGGAACGCAGGCGAGTCGGATTCGGGGGGGCGGCCAGCCCCCAGCCTCGCAAAACCAGTGATCGTGGCGCGTGCAGTTCAGTCGCCACGGTCGGAAATCGACGAGGTTTCCGCTTCCCTTTGGGAATGCCGACCACGGCCATCCCCTTATGGGTCTCACTCATGACGGAAATCGTGATTTCGACATTTCTCAGCTCGGTCACCGAATAGTAAACGCTGAAGGATCCACCCGAGCCACCCTTACCAGAGACGGATCCCGCAGCCGTCAGCATCGAGCCCGCAAAACCCGTGTGTTGCGAGATCAGCGTCGCTTGAGGCAGTTGTATTGTGCGTTGAATCACGTGCGGCTCCTGCTTCGAGGTGACAACCGATCGCACTCACCGCGAACATCTACCATCCGCTCGGTGACAAACAAAGAGTACGGTAGAGCGGGGCCTTTTGCCACCATTCAACACCTGCCAATGTTTACCTCAAATGGCTCCACGCCGCGTTTCGCTGACTCCGTTTCCGTTTTGCAACATCGTTGCATGTTCGTTCCAGACGCTACAGCCGCTACGACTACGCACCCACCCCCAGCCCACCTGCTTTATTCACTCGAAATAGTCCACTGCATCTTACCTGGACGTCGATAGACTTCCTGCGTTCGCTAGATTCTTCTTCCGGTCTCGTGATGCCAAGCGGCAACTTCAACAACGGATTTCACTCAAGTCGAGAGCATTTAGTCGACTGTCTGTTGTTCTAGACCGCCAATCGGCATCAATTGGGTCTCCGGAGCTGAAGTGCAACCAGTTGAACTTCCATCAGACGTTAGGTCACTCAATGAATAAGCCCCACCGCCGCCCATCCGCGTCAGCCCAGAATCCTCTGGAGACGTACCTGCGGGAGATCAACGAAACGGCGCTCCTGACCGCTAATCAGGAGAAGGAGCTGTCGTATCGGATCGCCGATTCCGACAAGGAAGCCCGCGACCAGATGGTCCGCGCCAACCTGCGGCTCGTCGTCAACATCGCCCGGGCCTATTCCGGAAAAGGGCTGCCGCTGCAGGATTTGATCGAGGAAGGCAACCTCGGTTTGCTGCGGGCGGTCGAGGGTTTCGACCCCGGAATGAACACTCGGTTCAGCACCTACGCCAGCTACTGGATCAAGCAGTCGATCAAGCGGGCCCTGGTCAACTCCGCAAAGACGATTCGCATTCCAGCCTACATGGTCGAATTGTTGACCAAATGGCGCCGGGCGACGGCCATCCTGCAAGTTCGACTGAAACGGACTCCCACCACCGATGAAGTCGCCCTGGAGCTGGGATTGCCGCAGAAGAAGCTGAGCATCGTCAAGAAGGCGATTCAGCTCTACAACTCAACTCCGCAGACCGAGCAGCCCGATTCCGGCTGGTCGCTGGGCGACTTGGTGGCCGACGAACGCACCAAGGATCCGGAAACGGAGATGATCGAAGGGGACAATCTGAAGCACGTCTTCCAGATGCTGGAGAAGATGGACGAACGTGAGGCCACGATCCTGCGGATGCGGTTTGGCCTGGATGATTCCGAGCCCAAGACGCTGAAAGAAATCGGCGAGACACTCGGTCTGACTCGGGAGCGAGTCCGCCAGATCGAAGCCGAAGCCCTAAGCCGTTTGAACCAGGGGTTGAACGGGAGATAGCCTGCGTGGGATGGGTCTCCTGACATCCCACCATCAACTCAGACCTTCGCCCGTCCGGTGTGTTCCGCCTGTTGAGTTTCGCCACCGATATCATGCACCGGACAGTTCGCAATTTCAGGCATTGTGAACTGCTTTGCGGAGAGTGCGACAGGATTGATTTCGATCGCCCCCATGCGAATCTTCAGCCCCATTTTGGCCTGGGGCCAAGCCAATTGCACGAAATGGGGTAGAGACACACCGGTCTTGCCATCGCGTAGATGTTCACCCATATTGGCCAGCGCCACGATCTTGCCAGCCTTGTCCGACAGGCTGTGATCCACGATCACCCCATTGCAAATATCAACTGTCGACACGAGCTCAACCGGGGCTCCGTCGGGCGCCGTTCGCTTGCGACGAAAGAAGACTCGCTTGGGATCGGTGGGGTGCTTCTCGAATTCGATTTCGTTTTCATCAAGGGGTATCACGCCGAGCGCCTCGATCAACCAGTCGGGTTCGAAGGGCATCGGCAATTGCCGCTGTGCGGCCGCCAGGCAATCGTGCCGGGCGGTCACGATCATGGGCTCTTCGTCGTTCCGCATCCAGAACCAGAACCGTTCGTCATTGGACCCCAGATCGGCCACGTTGCCAGTGGGGATGGAAGCTTGCAAGCGAAAATTGCGCGGCCGCTCGACCGCCATATTCGCCGATAATGAGGCCAACCCCAGCAACCCGTGAGGCGTCACCTTCACGTTCATGCTTTGCCAGGCATTGATTTGATCGATATTCCGATTGAGATGCGCGACGATGTCAGGGTAAGGCGTGTCGCTGGCCAGTTCACACTTTCGCAAACCAAACTTCGACGTACACCCAATCAGCGAGGCGGCAACCGCGGTTCCGGCAGTCCGTAAGAAGCCGCGGCGCGATGTGGTCCGCGTGGCAACCGGCGAGGAATCCGCAGCCAGGTTCGCACCACGTCCCCAATTCCAGAATCCGCTTCGAGTCATCATCGTTCCCCTCCCTGGGTCCGCCCGGGCATTCACTACCTGCCCCTACGCCGCATCCTGTTCGAAATTCCCGGCCTCGACGGCCAGATGCGCATTCAGCGACTCCTGCAATTCGGCCACTTCTTCATCGGACAGATGGAAGTTGCGAACCTCGTAGGCCCCTTCGCCCTGCGTCGCCGTGAATTGCAAAAACTCATCTTCTCCGCTGCTACGCGTGCCGTCTTCCCGTAACCGCTTCTTATGCATCAACAGAATGGCCAGGATATAACGCAACTTTTCCTGGAGCGGACTGGCTTCTTCGGTGAGCTGATCGAAGTAGTTCATCAAGGCGTCGGGATTGAGCAATCTCTTCTTCACATCGACCGGCGTCGGGACGGCGCATTGCCACTGGGCGAGGGTCCCTTCCGGGGGCCCCTTCCAGCCTTCCTTCGAAAAATCGAGCCGCTTCAGATCATGCCCGTCATCAACAACCACGGAGATGCACTGCGACCCTGGGACCAGCAGCTTGCCAGTCCCCGCGCAGGTTTTTCCCAGTGGTTTCAGGTGATATTCCATCCGTGGATCCTGTGGGCGTGGCGTGCCGCATGCGCAGCCTCCGCCGTGCGCGGACCGTCAACCCCGTGGCGGAACGCGGCGGGATGGTATCGGAAGGGGGCGAACGCCTCAAGAGGGGTTCCGGGGCGGAAAAATCGCGGGCTTGGCCCCGAAGGTCTCATAAGTCCCATCCGTCCCATAAGTCCCATGCATTTTATGGGACCAATGGGACGGATGGGACGGATGGGATTTATGGGACTTATGGGATCACAGACTTCATGCAAACTTGGCCAGGGCCAGTGACTTCAGGTTCTTCAGGTCCAGCTTGCCGCTGCCCAGGAAGGGGATCTCTTCGACTTCGATAAAACTGTCGGTGGCCGGGATCCACAGGTTCGGCAGCCCGGCGCTCGACAGCGCGTTGCAGACTTCCTGTGGCGTCTTCGTGATCTTCTTGTGAATGATCACCAGACGCTCGCCCTTGCGTTCGTCCGGAACCGCGGTAACGACGGCTCGCAGTTCGGGTCCTTCGTCGGCCGGTTCCGCCAAAATCTGGGTGAGCGTTTCTTCGATCTTGATGTGCGGAACCATTTCGCCACCAATTTTCGAGAACCGGCTTTGGCGGCCCGTGATCGTGATGAAGCCGTCATTGTCGATCTGTGCGAAGTCGCCGGTTTCATACCAGCCGTCCTGAATGACTGCCGCTGTCTTTTCGGGCATGTTCAAGTACCCCTGCATGACATTCGGCCCCTTGATCAGCAAGAGCCCCGGTTGATCCATGCCCAGCGGTTGGCGGGTCTCGGGGTCGACGATTTTCGCCGTGACACCCGGAATCGCGCGCCCCACTGTTCCCTTCTTAGATCCGACCTGCGTGAAGTTTTCTTCCCGATGGTCAGGGACGTTGACTGCGGCCAGCGGGGTGAGTTCGGTCGTGCCGTAGCCTTCGTGGATCTGGACGCCATATTTTTCGAAGAAGGCTTCACCCAGGTCCGGCGGCAGTTTCTCCGCCCCCGTGATGACGATATCCAGCGTGGCGAACTGCTGTTTTTCGATCCGCTTCAAATAGGTCCGGACAAACGTCGGAGTCGCCATCAGGATGGTCACCTTGTGCTCTTCACACAGTTGTCCAATCGTGCGGGCATCCAGCGGATTGAAATGATAGACCCCCTTGGGATTCAGACACAGCACGCACCACATCGTGACGGTGTAACCAAACGAATGGAAGAAGGGCAAAACCCCCATCAGGACATCACGCGCTTCCAGGTGCAGTAACTGATCGACGGCCTCGACATTCGAGGCGATATTGAACTGCGACAGCATCACACCCTTCGGTTCGCCGGTCGATCCCGATGTAAAAATGATCGTGACGATGTCATCCGGTTTCGCTCGAGTCAGCCCCAGCCAGCGATCCAGGATGAACGCCGGCACGCAGTACGTCTGGAAGGCCGCGACCGCCTTCGTCATGGAAGTCACCGAATTCGCACAATCATCCAGATAGATGAACTGCGTATCGAGCGGCAGATTCATCTTTTCCTGAAACTTGCGGCTGGTCACCACATGCTTAACTCCCGCCGCTCGCAGGTGCGCGTTCATGTCGGACACGGAAACCGTGTAGTTCAGATTCACCGTCGTCTGGCCCAGCATGGCGAGCGCACCATTGGCCAGCACGCCACCAGCCGACGGAGGCAGCAGCACGCCAACTGTTTTCTCTGATCGTGGAATCGACCGTTGCAGGAAGCCCCGCACGATCAGCGTGCGAATCAGCAGATCGCGTCCGGAAAGACTTTGACCGGTCGAATCCGCAACCTTGGTCTGGCCCTTCATCCGCCGGCAGGCCCGGATCATGCGCCGCGGCAGAGAAAAGAATCGCTCGCGGCGCTTGATGACCGCTTCGGCTCCCAGTTGCTCGACCGCTTGCCGGACCTCGAAGGTACTCTGCGGATCATGCAGTGGTTGGCCAAACATGACCGTCACGGGATAGGGCCACGCGCGCGGCCATTTCTTGAAAAAGCGACCCCCTTCGAAGCTGAAGATGCTGCCCCACAAACCGTCGAGATAGACGGGAATGATCGGTGCCCCGGTCCCTTCCACGATTTTCATCAGACCCCGTTGAAAGGCCAGCAGTTGACCCGTGCGAGTGATCCCGCCCTCGGCAAAAATGCAGACGACATCACCATTGCGCAACGCCTGGTTCGCGGCCTGGAGAGACTGGATCAGGGCCTTTGGACCGCCGGTTGAGTTGATCGGGATCGCCCGCATCGTCTTCGACAGCCACGAGACGAACGGCGACTTCAAATTCCCATCGTAGGCAATCAGCCGCACGTGACGCGTCGCGTGAATTCCCACCAGGACGCCATCAGCGAACGACACATGATTGCAGACCAGCAAAGCTCCGCCCGTTTCAGGAATATTCGTCCGCCCAAACACGCGGGTTCGATAGATCAGGCCACTCAGGCCCCACAGCACAAACCGCACCGTGTAATCCGGAACCATCCGGAACATATAGATGGCAATGGGCAGCGTCACAATGGCCGCGAACAGGAAGACGCCTCGCGGTGGAATGTGCAATGGCTTCGTCAGATAGAACATGCCGGAGACCAGCAGCATCCCCAGGAACGTGATGAAATTGTTGCCGGCAAAAATCTGACCGCGAACATCGGGAGAGCTGTTCTTCTGCAGATAGGCCATCAGCGGCACGTCGTACAGCCCACCCGTAAATCCCAGACCAAACAGCCAGAACGCAGCCCAGAGATAAGAATTGGTGATATAGGCATAGAAGTCGTCCGGATTCGCTATGGGTGGACTATCCGGAACCAGAAATAAGAATCCTGCGACCAGCGAGATGCCCGCTGCTGATAGGGGAACCATTCCCAGCTCCACCTGCCCGCGCGACCAGATTCCCGCGAGCACGCTACCCAGACATACGCCGACTGCCATCGACATCATCAGGCAGGCAATCAGAACTGCCCCCTTTTCTTCGTCAATATGCAGATGCTTGGCCGCATAGACATTGACCGTCAGTTGCGCCAGACAACCCAACGACCAGAAATAGGCCGCCGCAAACGCCACCCGACGCATGGCGGGATCAGCGCACATCACGCTGACGTCATGCCACGTTTCCGCCAGGGGATTCGCGGGGAACTTGCGATTCGGATCGGCTGCCGGAATCGCATGAATCATCAAACTGGTGAGGTAACCCAGCCCAGCCAGTCCCAGCAGGATGCTGCCCACCAGCCAGATGCCCGGTATTGCAAATCCCGCCAGATTGACAGGCGCCAGATCGCCCGCCACCAGCGACGAGATCCCCCTCTCGGGAACGGTCAGTTGAAACAATCCGAATCCGGTCACGGTGCCAGCCAGAATTGCCAGCATCGTCGCCAGTCCGGCCAATCCATTGGCCGCAGACAGCTTTTCCGTCTTCAGCAATTCCGGCAAGATGCCGAGCTTCGCCGGACCGAACAGGCAAGCTTGAGTTCCCAGGAGGAAAATGCAGCCCAGGATCAGCCAGGGAAGTTTGAAATAGATCCCGACAATTCCCAGTGCCATGATCACCACTTCCATAAATTTGGTGGCGACAATGACGCGCGGTTTTCCATATCGATCTGCTAAAAATCCGGACGGTGCGGCAAACAGCACATAAGGCAACACAAACAAGGCTGACCCCACCGAGAGGATCATCTCCTTGTATTGCTTGCCCAGCATTTCAATGCCGACATAAGTAGCGAACCACTTAAACAGGTTATCGTTGAAGACACCCAGGAACTGAGTGATCAATAAACCCATAAAGCTGGCAGACAGGATCCCGACCTTGTCGTCTTCCTGGATATGGCTCGGCGAGTCATTGCCGGCAGCGTGCATCGTCACAATCCTTTTGAGCGTGAACGGGACAAATTCCCTGCGGCTGTCGTCTGGCAGACACGGAAAATTCGCGGGTTCCGCGACGGAAATCAAATCTGGCGGGAGTGCTGATGTAAGTCAGTACCGCCAATACAGGAAAAAACGGCCATTCAGAGCCGACGCCCCGCAATCGAGCATCTGGCCAATCGGCCTTAACTTATTGTCTGTTATCAAGCTATGTCAATGTCCACGGTTTTTGGTTGAAGCGCGCGGAGCCCTATCTTAGCAGGCGGATTCCAGACGGAAAGATAACGCGACACTTCTGTCTGCAGATCACACTTCGTTCACCAGCTTCACTTTCGACTTGTCGGCCGCTCGCCATAGATAAAGTGCTGCGGTCGAACGATGGGGTTGCCAGCGGATCCCGTGTTCGGCCAGTTGCTGCTTCGTGGGATGCTCGGAAAGACCATAGGCAATCTGGAACCCATTGCGGACCCCAAAATCGTCCACAGGCAAGACATCTGGCCGGCCGAGCTGAAAGATCAGCAACATCTCGACGGTCCAGCGACCGACGCCTCGCACTTCCGTCAGGCGCGAGATGATCTCTTCATCGGAGAGTTTCGTGATCTGACGCGACGACGGAATGACTCCCTCCAGGCTCTTTGCCGCGATGTCTTGAATCGCCAGCACCTTCGCCCGGGAAAAACCGCAGCCGCGCAGGACATCTTCCGGAATCTCAGCGATCTGCTCGGGCTTCGGAAACCGATTGCCGGGAAACAGCGAGACAAACCGCGCGAGGATGGTCTGCGCCGCCTTGCCGTGCAGTTGCTGGTGTGCCACCGCCTGGACCAGAGATTCAAACGGCGACCGCTTGGTGCGGGCTTCAAAATCCAGCGGTCCGATCTCCTTGATCAACCGTTTCATCACAGGGTCAGATTTCTGCAAGAGCTTAAGAGCTTCGGGCGTCATTGTTGCCTCGTCAAAAAAACAATCCATCGATCGGACGAATCGCTCCGATTCAAATCGAGAGTTCGACTCGTCATCACTTCCGCATCACCTGCCAGGATCACCGATTATTGGGAAGAATCCGCACCACGAGCACACCCATCATAAGCCGAATCGTTGCACTAGATGCTCTGAGGGTGCGTTTGCGGATCGGTCAGATTTCGCTCTGTCAATCGAATTTTCCTGCCAGTCAGGCGACAACCGCAAGCTCCGCCGTTCCGATTGACAATGTCGTCGGGCCTTTCCCTCCCAGAATCCAAAAAAACTCATGTCGCAATTTGACGACGCCATTCTTTGACCTAGATATTGATAACGTCCGTTACGACTTTTCGGAACGAGTTTGGTCCTCTGAAGTTTGTACAACCGAGGGCTCGACAAGGGCAAACCGGCCGTGAGACCGGGACGCAAAGCCGTGAATCTTAGATCCCTAAGATCGTCAGGCTGCCGAAAGCTGTTAATCGAACGCTTGGTTGCGCAGCGGCAAGTACCCACCTACCATGGAAACCACTTGCCCACTGATCCGCGATGCGATCAATCCTGCGCGGCCAGGCCAGGAGATTCGGGGCGTGCCCGGACTCTCCTCTGTCGAGTTGTTACAAGCAGTGCGTCCAAAAGGAAGCGCAAATTCAGGAAGGTAGAATAATGATTCAGAAGAACGAAACTGTGCCGAATTCGTTGGTCGCGAGGGCTCGCCGTGGATTTACGCTGGTCGAATTGGCCGTGGTCATCGTGATCATCGGCGTCCTGGCTGCGTTCGGTGTGCCCCGGTTTATCAAGTCCGTTGAACGATCGAAAGCCGCGGAAGCGTTTGCCTATGCCGCTGCGGTGCGGTCGGCCCAGGAGCGTTATCACTCACGTGAAGGGACTTACGCGACATTGGTTACCGACTTGGATATCAAGTTCTCGGCACCCAAGTACTTCACAGTGGGAACGATCGCTGCCGGTGTGACCGGCGATCTCGAAGATTCCTGGACGCTGACCTTCACTCGTACCGGTGCGTCAGCCGGTTACGGCGAGTACACCATCACCTTTACGGAAGATGGTTATGATTCTACCAACAGCACCATCAATACGATTCCCGATATCAATCCGCTCCAGACGTAATCTGAGGGCGATGATTTAGAAGCTATCCTGCCGTGAACGCGGGTCCTCAACGGGCAGCCAGATCTTTCTGACTGCCCGTTGTTTCATTTCTTTGCCGTGGCCGACGCTGTTAGCCCGGATTATTCATCAGCCGCTGGGCGCTAGCCCACGGTTCGGGCAATAATCGACTCGAATTTCCAAACGAACCGGACGCTAGCGCGTTCCGGCTGATTTGACAGACTGTTTTTCGTAAGTTTGAAGCAACTGATTATCCACTTAT
>CAMAVF010000054.1 GCA_945861445.1 Planctomicrobium piriforme
GCATCTCCCGGTAAGGAACTGAGCACGTTGGCTCGCGAATAACCCATTTCTTCCAAGTCGCTTCGCTCCCACAGCAGATCGCCCGTCGCTGGCTCCAAACCCACCAGTCGGTCACGAGTCCGGAACACGCTGATTTGCGGCGTGGTCGGCCCCACTCGCACTACGTTGTTCAACCGCAACTGAGGGGTACTGCCCCGATGCCACGCCAGTGCCCGTTCCAGCAGCGAGATTCCATAGCAATTGCCGACACCACCCAGTGGCAAATAGTGACCAATCCGATTCCGCGCGTCCAGGTAGGGGAAAAAGGCCTGAGCGCCCCCCGGAGGCAACGTGATATCGGCCATCACCGTACCGGTCTCACTATCGATCTGCTGGAGCATATTGGTCGGTGATTGCCCACGCACGATCAATTGCTGCGAGCTATGCGGGAAGTGGACATAGCGGGGCGCCGTGTTGAACGTCCCTCGCAATTTCAGATCAACGTCGTGCTCTTCCCGGATTTGGACGGTGTCAATACGCCAGTCAGGCGGCACAAAACGCTGGGCAGCGGACCAGGCGAGACTGTCTCGCTGATAATTGGAATAGAAGTCGCCGCCCGACAACCCATCAGCACCCTTCACAGACGCCAGACGAGTTCCGATCTCGTGCAGCAACAGACCCGACTCTTCATACATCCCCGCCAGGTCCCACATTTCCAGCAGAAACCGACCAGCCGCCAGGGCTGCGGGATCGGTCCCCTGGTGATCGTGCCAAACCATCAGTTCCGCGGCTTGAATCTGTCCATCTTGTACCAGATGCTTCGCCAGCGCCAGACGTACCTCGGCCGCGCGCGACGCATTCGGATATTGCTCCAGGAATCGCTGCAACGCCCGGCGATCGTTGGACCGCAAGATGTCTCCGACGGCAGCGGGGCTGAGCGGCGATGTTCCGTCAGCGGTCCGGTGTACCAGATCGGCCACCCAGACCGCGGCAGTCAAATGGCGTTCCGGATCAGACAGCAGTCGCAGCGGTTCGCGAACATTCACTTTCAACAGGTCGAGCGAGGTCTGTCGCGCCTGTACCAGGTCGCCGCGACGCAGTTCTTCCTCGGCCTTCAGCAGCAGATGCTGGGCACGGTGCTCGGGCAGTTCACACAACTCGGCGTACTCGGCCAGGATCTTCGGCCGCTGCTCGGGTTGCTGCTGCAATTCGTGCCAGGCGAGGTCGCGCAGCAAGCTGCGGATGGTGGATTGAGTCGTCGGCTCGGCCAGGGTCAGCGCCTTGACCAGGCTGGCCTTGGCCGGGTTGACTTGTCCCATCCGGAACTGCAGTTCGCCAAGTTCGTACCAGAATTGATAGGAGCCCCGTTCGCTCTCCGGTTTGGCTTCCATGCTGGCCAGCAGTTCGGCCGATTGCGGAAACACCTGCAAATCGAGGCCGTTTAACGAGATGACGTCGGAACCAGACAGGACTAGGTTGCCCGGTCGAATTCCGGGGGACTGCATCGCAAACCCGATTTCCTTGCCGTCTCGCAGATCCAGACTCAGGACCCGCCCGTCGCCAATCGGCAACAGATAGACGCCCGGCAAGGCGGCTCCCACGCCAGAGATCCGCGGCACCCGTCTGGCCCAGGTCCTGGTGCCCGTTCGCGCCGAGACTCCCAGGAGATCAGTCCCTCCCACGGCCACCACCAGTTCGTCACTGGCTAGGGCCAGGTACTTCAATTCGACCTCCGTGTCGATCTGCCAGACCTTTTTTCCTGAATGCAAATCGAGACAGACCATCTGGTCCGAGGTATTGCCTTCTCCGGGAGTGAGAAAATAAACGCGATCGAGATGAATCAGCGGCGAATTCGGAAAATCCGCATCGTTGAACTGCTCGAACGAATTATGGGCGAACGAACCGTATTGGAATTGCGGACTCTTGCGGCGCGTCCGGTAGTCGTGGACCCACAGGATTTCCCCGGTCAACTGATTGACGCCCACGAGAATCCCAGACGCCAGGGGGCAAACCAGAACACCGCGGGCACTTGCCAGCAGGCAGGCGGGTGCCAGTCGCAATTTATCCTGCGGCACTGGCGTCTCACGCGAAGGCTGCGGGGCGAGTGACAGAGTTTGCCGCCACTCGATTCGGCCATTCTCCGGATGCGCGGCAATCAGCCAGATCTGCTTCTGGTATTCCGCAACGCAATACAGCAGGCCGCCTACCGGTAGTGGCGGACCGAGGAAAAAATGTCCCGACAGAACGGCATTCGGTTCGTCGGTCGGATGTCCGCCGAACTTCCACGCCACGGCGTTCCCGGCTCCAGGACCTTTAAGCCGCAGGGCGAGCACGCAGTTCCAGGGAGCAATCAATACCTTGCCGTCTGTGCGCGGGTTCCCCTCGCTTTGATCAAACAGATACGGTCCCTGCCCCCGATCCATGATGTTATTCTGATCGACGAAGTAGACATGCTGCCCGTCACTCGTCAGTTGTTCCAATCCGGAACTTTGGCGATACGTCGACTGTTGGCCGCGTGGCGGAGCCTCGGCTTCACCACTGAATGCGAGCAGCGAATGGAGCCGCGTGACAGTCGGGTAGGTCCACGCCGTTTGCCGGGACTGCCGGTCAATCGCTCGCAGACCAAACGAATCCCGCCAGACAATCAAGTTGTCCTTGATGATGGGAGTGCCCGCGTATCCCATCTCTTTGCCCGCCCCCAGAGCGGTCTCAATATCTCGTTCAATTTGCGTGCGTCCGTCCAACACGGCGCGACGATCTTCCGGCAACGGGGTCGGTCGCAAGCCGGCATCAAACATGGAGATGGTGGCACTGGGCCGCAGCAAGAAAGGCGCACTTCCCAGACTCACTCGCGTCCGCTGCGGAGCACCGCCGAACAATCGCCAATCGGTGGCAGCACGCGCGGCGATGAGCGGCAGATGCTCCAGTTTCGTCCGCCATTCGCTGGCCACCAGTGACTGTCCGCCCAGGGCAATCCTGGTCTTATTCAGAAACTCGGCCTCACGCCGCGCAATATCAGCACGGCCACTGCGACTGGCGGCGAAAAATAACTTCAACCGTTGCACGTCGGTGATCCGCGATGCATGCACGGGATTGGCCAACAATTGTTCCCAGCAGTTCACCGCGGAATCAAAATCGCCGCGCCCCAGGTGCCAGTTCGCCAGACGGTCGAGTGCCGTCGCACCGGCGACGGTGTGCTCATACTGCCGAATGACCCCTTGATATGATCCGGTCGGACCGCCCGTCTCGACCCGTTCGAGAGCCTGCTTGGCCTGGTGTCCATACTGTTGTTCGTAACTCTTCCAGGCATCCTCACCCGCGTCACGCAACAGCTTGGCTGCGACGCCACGCACTGCGGGACCGGTCCATTCGGGAGTCAGTAGATAAGCATCTTGCGGCTCGTCAAAGCATTTCTGCAGCCAGTTCAAGGCTTCGTTGGTCTGATTGCCCTGCAGTTGGCTCGTGACCTTGGCCAGCAGCCGCTGCCATTTGCGATCGCGCGAAACCAGGTCGGTCGGAGCGGTGACTTCAACCCGAACCTCAGGGACTGCCGGTTGCGCCCGGCAGACGGCCGACGGGTCGAACATCAAACCAGCGATCGCCAAGACCCATGCCGGACCCACGGACCAGGCAGATCGGGGCCGGGCATGCCAGGCACCGGCATCCGGGCCGCTGCTGCTCACGAGCTTCCAGCGCCCGATCGACTCAATCACGTCAGTCTGCGGTTTCCGCCGCATGGCATTCCCGCCTGGGTCGACATTGCCTGCTGACACGGCCGGGGGGCGACCCGTTCCCCGAGCACGGAATTCTGCTGCATTTGCTGCTTCCAAGCCTCCAAGCTTAGGATCGATACTTCAAACACTTTCGCGTGAAATGTTGAAGATCCCGAGTCCCCTTGATTTTAGAGTTTGAAATGGTGGCGTAAATAGGGGACTGGTCGGTTGTGCGAAATCCGGTGAAACGGATATTCTTAGGTTGGTCATAGAATTAAGACCTTGACGCCCAGAACGGCGTATCAGGGAATTGTCGTTGATTTGTGTTTGGAGTCGATGGGAGGGCGAGGCTCCTGCCGAGCCGCGGTGAACTATCGGGTGTCGAAAGACCACGCGGTTCGGCAGGAGCCTCACCCTCCCAGGGAGGAATAGAAGTCACATGTCGCAACCGATTCGCTACATTATGGTCGGCGGCTTCCTGGGAGCCGGTAAGACCACCACGCTGGGTCGCCTGGCTCGTCGCTACATGGACCAGGGCCTGAAGGTGGGTATTGTCACCAACGATCAGGCCACGGATCTGGTGGATACGAATACGCTGCGGGCACAGGGCTTCGACGTGGGCGAAGTCGCCGGCGCGTGCTTTTGCTGCAACTTCAATGAATTGATGAGCTCGATGGATCGCCTGGGAGCCGCGGGACGCCCCGATGTGATCCTCGCCGAACCGGTGGGCAGTTGCACCGACCTGGTGGCCACCGTCATCCAGCCGATCAAGCGTCTCTTCGACGCCGATTTCCAAATCGGGCCCTATCCGGTGATCCTCAAACCGAGTCACGGCATTCGCATCTTACGCGGCGAATCGGGAGCCGGGTTCTCGCCCAAAGCGGCCTACATCCTGAAGAAGCAACTGGAAGAAGCCGACGCCATCCTCATTAATCGGGTTGATGAACTCGCGGCGGCAGAAGTCGAAGAGTTGACCCAATTGTTGGCGAAGAATTTTCCCGGCATTCCGGTACTTCAAGTTTCCGCACGCACTGGGCAGGGCTTCGACGCGCTTCACGAATTGCTTGACCAGCAAGGCGATTTCGGCCGGCGGGTTCTCGACATCGACTACGACACTTATGCCGACGGCGAGGCGGAACTCGGCTGGTTGAACTCCAGCTTGCACGTGTCGGCAACGAAGCCCTTCGATCTCGACAGCTTCCTGCTGGATGTGATTACGCAGCTCCGCGCCGAACTGCACGATTTGGGAGCCGAAACGGCCCATCTGAAAACGATCGGCCTGTGGGAAGGCTTTTTTGGCGTCGCCAATCTGATCAGCAGCGAGTCCCCCCCCGAGTTGTCGCTGCCTTCCAAGTGCCAGGTCGAAGCGTGCGATATCATCGTAAACGCCCGCGTCGCGTGCGATCCGCAGATCTTGGAAGACCGCGTCAAGCAGGTTCTCGCAGCAGTTTGCGCTCAGCGTAACGCCACCGCCAAATTCCGCCAAACCCAAAGCTTCCGCCCGGGAAGGCCCGTCCCGACACACCGCTTTGCGGCAGCGGATTGAGGACAAGATTTCCATGGAGGACGCGGAGCAGCAAATTCGCCAGTGGGTGGAACGCATCGTGATCGGGCTTAACCTCTGCCCGTTTGCTGGCACTCCCTACAAGAACGGCCAGGTCCGGATTACGGTCTCCTCGGCGGCCACCAGCGAGACTCTGCTGAATGATCTCCGGAACGAACTGGTGTTGCTGCAGGGCTCGCCGATCGAGACAGTCGAAACCACACTGATTATCGTTGTGGCAATGCTCTCCAATTTTGATGACTACAACCAGTTCCTGGATCAGGTTGATCAGTTGCTGGAAGCGGAAGCCTGGTCCGACGAATATCAGGTCGCCAGCTTCCATCCCAACTATGTGTTCGAAGGCACCCGCGCCAGTGATCCCGGGAACCTGACCAACAGCTCGCCCTGGCCGATCCTGCATATCATTCGCGAGGCCAGCATTGACCGGGCCCTCGAGGAGTACCCGGATCCCGAAGCGATTCCGCGGCGAAACATTCGCTTGCTGAAGTCCTTGAGCCGCCAGGAACGTCGCGGGCACTTTCCGTGGCGAGAGTCACCCGGTGGCTAATCTGATGATCATAACGTGGCGTCGTCCGGCGCTGGCTTCTCATGCTGGGCAGCCGAACGCCTCATCACGAGATCTTGAACCCAATGAAAGCATGCGGGCGTCATCCGTTTCGCGCGCCACATGAGTCGCGCCCACGGCCCCATGACATAATGCAGCCGCTTGCGAAAGGTGGCTCGCAAGGCCTCTTTCGCCACGCGCCCGGCATTCAGGGGACTGGTCGACATCATTTTGTCCCCCGCAGCCTTCAAACTTTGCTGCGTGAACCGCCCCGATTCCAGCAACTGCGTTTTGAAGAACCACGGACAAACGACAGTGACCCCAATGTTGGTCGCCTTCAGTTCGCTGGCCAGGGTCTCGGTGATGGCAATGACAGCCGCTTTGGAGACGTTGTAGGCAGCCAGACCGGGGGGAGACAACAGTCCGCAGATGGAGGCCACATTCAGGATGTAGCCTCCTCCGGCCTTGCCGGAATTCTCCTTGAGCCACGGAATCATGGTCTGGCAACCGATCAGGGTGCCGCGTGTGTTGATGCTATAAGCCCAATCAAAATCAGCCAGCGGCAACGCATCAATGCGACCAGAAGCAACGACGCCCGCGTTGTTGATCAACAGGTGGAGTGCCGCATGTTCGGACTTCAGCCGGGTGCGCAACTGCTCCCAGGCCTCCGGCAGGCGGACATCCAGGACTTCCACCTGGCCGGTCCCTCCCGCAGCTTGCACCAATTCCAGACTGTCTTTGGCGGATGCGGCGTTGATATCCGCAATGACGACGTGCCACCCCCCCAATCGCGTAAGTTCCAGTGCGAAGGCTCGGCCGAGACCGCTACCGGCGCCGGTCACCAGGGCCAACCGAGAATTCGAGGGGTGTGACATCGAGAGTTCAATCCTGATAGACATCCGCGGAGCCGATCCCAGACGGCGAATGACGTCCCGAGCTCAACCAGCGACAGGTCAGAATGATACAGCACCGCGCTGCTGCGTGGAACAATAAACACGGATGGCCTTGGTCGTAAATGATTCATTCTTGACAGAAAAATGGGACGACAGAAAGATCCTGGTCAGTCGATACACTTTACGGAACGGTCTCCATTTTTCTGTCGTCAAATTTTTCTGTCAGCACTGGATCGCCCGGCATTCTCCGAACCGGGCGAGGCCCCCCGGCTGGCGACGTAGAAGACCGCCCCCACCGCCGCAATCAGCATCAGGATCAGGCGATAGGCGATGCCTGCGAAGAATCCCGAGCGTCGGGCGACGTCTGCGGAAACGTCTGATCCCGCCACCGCCACATAACCCTCCTGAATCCCGTATTCCTGCGGACCGATCCCGGCTGGCGTCGGTGCCAGACCCGCAATTTCCGCCGGCGGAGTGAGATAAAGATGTGCGGGCAGGCTGGGAGTCCAACCCCCCAGTCCCAGTGCGCAGCAATACAAACCCGTAATCATCGAGCAGTGCCCGAAGATCGCCAGACAGGTGGCTCCGACCAGGACACTCGGGCGCCGCTGGTACAACGCCAGGCCGTCCAGCAATTGCTGAAATGGCTTACCCGCCAGGGGCAGATGTGTCGCCCAGGAAATCCAGCGCGAGTGCGTCACCGCCGGAATCAGCAGCAACACCAGTCCCACCGTGCCGAGGGAACTTGCCAGCCAGAAGAAGGTCCGCACCGACGTATGCAATTCCGACGCGAACAGGTTCCGTGTCAGCCACGACCCGCAGGCACCGACCCACAGCAGCGCGATCAGACCGAGAATGCGGTCCAGAAACACCGTCGCCACGACGACGATTCGACGCGACGACTGCCCGCTGGCCACCGCAATGGCCTTGAACGAATCGCCCATCAACGTGCCGGCACCCATGTAACTCACCGCTGAGCCCATCAGGCCCAGGCGGAAGGCGTCCCGCAACCGAAACTCAAATCCCAAAGCGCGGATCAGCCAGTGCCAGCGGACAAACGTCAGACTGATGCCGGTCGCCACCAGGACAAACGCCAGCCCCAACAGCGGCCAATGTTTCTCCTGGGCGGATAAATCGCGGAAGCCCTCCCGGTTCTGCCACATCAAAAGAGCCAGAATCCCCACCGCCAGCGGCCATTTCAGCCACATCCAAATCAATCGCAAACCATTCAATCCAAGATCCTTCTCATTTCGCGATCGGTTCCAGCTGAATGCGAGCCACCCCATAGACCGGGAACTTCGGTTGCGTAAAACGCAGTCGTCCGTCCGGGGTCTCAAATTTCAGCGCAACCGGCGCTGGGGCTTCGGGCGTGTGGGCTTCCACTTTGACGACTCGAAAACCCGCGGGCAGCGACAAGTCCACGGCTGCACTTTCAACGGCGATCGGGTTGTCATCAACGAACCCGCGGCCGGCGTTCTTCTTCTCGGCGGGTTCCTTGCGGTTGTAATTGACGAAGTGCAGCGTTAACTCGTCACCCTGAGCCGGGCGCGTCACAGAAACTCGCACCGTCTTGGGGGCTTCAATCCGACTCAAACCTGCGATCAACGTCGGGGTCTCCGTGGCCTTGATGACCTGCCGGTAAGCCTTCAGCTTGTCTGGTGTCGCCATGTCATCCGGCAACACGTCAAACAGCACGTGGTCATCCAGCAGCTTCTTACCGAGCAGCTTAAAGCTGTCGACGGGGGCGACGTCTCCCGCCTGCACACTGCTGCGCGGGAACAGCAACACGACCTCGGCATGCGGACGGTTGGCCTGATAGATGCCGTTGTTTTCTCGCAGGAAGCGGTAGTATTGCACGATCGCCGCTCGCGACAGAGGTTCCGAGAATGTCGCATAAAAGCCCATTGCGGCACCGCCATTGGCGGCCAGTTCGCTGATGGCCACGCGGGCCCGCGTGCTTTCGTACTTGCCCAGCGTAAACGGCTTGTCGTCGAATGTGCCGCGGATGTAGCGGGCACGTAGCGTACCATCACCCAGTTCGCCATTTTCCAAGTCTGTATAATGGGCCGAGCCCCCCGTGCTGTACCACAGATAATCTTCATCACGACCCCACACTTCCGCCGGCAGCATGCAGCGTTCATCAACATTGATCTGTCCAAAATCGCCGATGTGATTCCACTGACCCACGATCAAATCCGACTTCAACGAGCGGCCGTACTTGACGAAGACTTCATCAAACGCCGCCTTTGTTCCCAACTGCGAAAACCGCAGCATCTCGCGTCGCAAGGGGGTCGATTCTTTCGGATCGTGCCAGCCAACAATCTCGGTAAACTTGTGTTGATTCAGGTCCGCAATGCCAAACTTCTCACGCAGTTGTTCAGTTGGGAACCGAGCTCGCAGATAGTCCTTGAACCCCGTCACGCAATGGGGACACAGGCAGTTGTGGCGATAGAAGTAGTTGGCGATGAAGCCATCCGCTCCGCGTCGCACGCCGACCTTCATCCATGCCTTCAGGACCGTGCGCCATTGCGGATTATTGAGGCACGCCCAATACTCTTTCATCCCGCCGATACTGTAGCTGTTGTGAACGATCGGCTTGCCGTCGGCGTCCCGTTGCAGAAACTCCAATGGATCCGCGACCGGTTTCGGACCGAGTTCCTTTTCGTCCCACAGATCACGATAGAACTTAAAGAACCCGCGCGGCCCCTCGGGACCTTCCGGATCACCGACTAGAAACTCCACGTTGAAATGTCCCACGGCTTTCGCATTTCGCTTGTGCAATTCACGATTCAGATTCTCGAACCAGGCACCGCATTCGGGCAGGCCGACGACCGGGAAGTGCGCGGGATAGCCCGCTCCGTGCGGGGTGTGAGCCAGGCTGTAGAAGTGGGCCCCGTACCAGCCAACCTGCGCAATTTCCGGCTGCACCTCATCCACGAATCGCAGATACTCGGGCGAATGGTACTCGGCAAAGTGGGCAATCAGCCGCGTGAATTCCACGCGCGGCGGAAGATCGGCCGCAGGCAGTACCGCCGCGGACAACAACAACGTGACGGCCAGCCCAATGCGAAGTGACATGCTGCGCCTTTCAAATGAATTATTTCACCGGCACGATCTCAAACGTATTGGCCTTCATCACCAGCGTCTTGGCGACGTCGGCATCCAGCGCGGGCAGTTTGCCAAGTCGCTCCTTGATGAGTGCCTGCTTCTTCGCTTCGAGTTCATTCTGTGGGATGATCGCGTAGACCCATTCGGGCGGGTTGGACAGAACCACGCCCCGGAAGATCATGTCATGATGGAACCGATTCTTCGCCTCAACAGCGGCTCGGACCGCTTTGACTTGATCGGCAATGGGGCCGTCAGCCAATGCTCCCGCCGCCAGGTTGGCACCAGCGGCGAGTTCTTCCGCAGTCAACGTCGCGACCTTCTTGCCGCCGATCCGAACTTCGTACTTGCCGGCCGCCAATCCCGTGACTTTCAAACTGTACTGATTGAGTTCTTCCAGGATCGGCGCCGACGGCAGAATGCTGACCGCATCGGCTGGGAAGAACGGCAGGGCTCCATCGAGACGCGTAAAGCTCAGACCACCTTCCTTGGCAACCACACCATCGATCTTGCAATTCTGGACCGCACCGACCTTACCAGTGGCATCGAGTTCCGCAGACGAGACCAGCGCCGGAAAGCTAAGCCCCTTCAGAATTGAGGCGGCCATCAACGCCTGACCGGGAGGTCCCGGATGGACGGCGTCACCGGCCGTAATGCGATCGTACTTGGGCCCCTTGCCCCGGACGCGGTCTAATACCGTCAGATAAGGGTGAAACTGATCAACGAACAGGCCGCCATTCTTGTCGGCAATCGCCTTTACACCCTCAGAAAACTTTTCCAGCGTCTGATTGTAGCCGGTCAGGGCCGTCGGCCCCTGTTCGGCATTGTCGAGCGGCTGCGGGGTGACCCACGCGGTGCGAATATTGGCCGCCTTGGCCTGATTGGCCATCCCCTGTAAGCCATCCATGTAGGGTTTGAACGTTTCCTCGCCGAACGCGCGATAGCTGCCGTCATTCATGCCGAAATCAACGGTCATCGCAGTCGGTTTATGCAACAGAATGTCGCGTGCGAAGCGGGCATTGCCACCCGTCGAGCGATCGCCGCCAATCCCGACATTCCGAAACGTCAGCTTCCAGCCGGGGAAACGGGTGACCGTCCACATCTCGACATAGTTGGAATACAGATGCTGTTCGGTGATGCTGTCACCGATCATCACGACGGTATCGCCATTCTTAAAGAAGAACTCGGCAGCACTGGCCGATGCGGTCCCGCACAAGGCCACGACAACGAGACACCAACGGACGCCTGGCAGCATGGATCAAGCCCCTTCAGAGTGAGTCAGACAACAGAGTGGAGGACCGTGACCCGACTGGATTATCTCATCGGACCAATCAGCGAGACCTCAGACGTTGCCGTTGCATGGTGCGGTAAGCGATGAAGTACGTCAAGGCTACAGCCCAGTCCCGTACCAGCATCTGGGGTCGGGTGTTCCAAATTCAAAATTGGCTCCAGTTGAATGCTCAACCACGTATCAACGCCCGCGCCAATTTTGAATTTGGAACACCCGACCCCAAACCGAACGACTCTCATCCAACCAGTCGAAACAGGAAGTTGAGATCCAACTGAAGGAGAGCAGCTCATTGACTATCGATGGACGGTCCTGACACATTTGTCTCTTCCAGCTGCCTAACGACAAGGGTCAACCGGCGACGGCCTGAAACCTTTGATTTGTGAATCCGACCGATCCGCCGCTCGGGTTGACCGCTTTGTTCGGCGACTTACTGCTCTTCCGACTCAGAAACCACAAGCTCTTTTGCCTGTTCGCCCAAGGCGCGGCGCTCTGAGTTGGCAAGTCGTCGGTTAATAACGAACGCCGAGAAGCCTCCAGATATGAGCCCCGTTCCAAGTCCTGCAATTGGCGATTCAACTGCGACTAGCGTTGCGAAGGGCGCGTCGATAGTCGCGATTAACAGTAACGCGGCGACGACTGCCGTGATTGGGGTAAAAGCCCAACCGAGAAAGAAACCACTGATCGGGTAACGGGCCAATGTGCCGATCCATGCACCGAACAATATGGGTGTCAAGAACCCGATCAGGAAAGTGAACATGACAGTGAGTTCGTGCATTCTATCCCTCCGAAACGGAAGATCTTGGCGAAACGTATCAGTCTCGGAAAATTCTCGGATCCGAAAACACTTTTGGTTCCTGACACCGTTGAGCTGACCCAGCATCGTCCATAGCAGCAGAAATGGCTTTTGTGGATTCATGAGTCGGAAAAAAGGTGCCCAGAGTTAAACCGCGCGAGCAAATTGATTACCCCCCAAACCCGACCACGGCACAATTTCGGGGTAAATCACTTGATAGGCCCCTATGCTGACCAACAACAACCTTGAAGAAAATCTGTACCAAAGTGTTCACAGGCGATTGAAACGATCTGCGGCTCCAGGATTTCCAAGCTGTCATTTATCGTGGGAAATAGAGATTTTCCGAATTCAAATTCGATCCAGAAACGGCTGCACCCCGCACCGGGAACCAGAATTAGCGCCAGCGTGCCAGGGTGTTGGTATACGCCTCGAGAATGTTCGGGGCCACATGGGGAAGCGAAGCCAGTGCTAAATAATATGCCTGTCCTGTAAATATGTAAATATAAATAATATGTGCGAAGCCGACTACCAGTTGCTCAATGGTTCGGGCGTCAGAATCTTCTACGAATTGGCTGATCTTCTTGGCTTCAGCAGCAGTCTTTGCCAGAGGACCATTGATCCCTCCAAACACCTGAATGTGCGACGTCGGCTCGAAGCTCTGCTCAGTCTTTTCACAATAATCCCGAATCATGGCCAACAAGTGTCTGTCGGAAGGCGCGGCGATTGAGAAGTGGACAGCATTAGGCATTTTAGCATCCGGGCAGTTATCGAGGTAGTGATGAGTTCATATCGAGCGTGAACATCCCAACATATCTACCGGTCGAAGGACAGGCAAGATCGTCGATTGCTGCATTACCCCACTTCTACCCCGAATGCACGAAACCACCCAAAACTCGTTGAAGGGTAGTGAATTCGATTGAAATGCTACCAACATCGATTACACTTGGAGAAATACAGGGTTTGCGGCTGTTTCAGGGAAACTCAAAGGTAGCTTCACACGGTGGAAGTCACAGGTTCGAATCCTGTATCGCCCACTGAGATAACATCACGCTGAATCACAAGTTGTGATTACCTGCCCCACCGACAGAGCGGCGTGAAATCCGCAGATCAATTGCGCAGGGCTCGATTGACGCTCTGTGCGTCAGCTTCTCCCCTCCACTCCAAGCCCTGTCGGTTCAGTCCGGCGGGGCTTGGTTCGTTTCCATTCTGGCGCCTACACCTTTTTGCCGACATCTCGAGTCAGAGATAAACTGAATATCAATTCAATGCAGATACGAAAAGACCACCCTTAAAGGGCTGGCTGTCACCCCTACCGGGGTGAAATCAAACCTTCTTAATCCGTGTTCAATCTGTGTGCGTCAATCCACTTAACTGGTCCCACCATCTGACATAGGCAACAATCATGTAGTCCAGAGGAAATGGGCCGTGTTCGACGATCCACCAAATCGGTTGATAGATCCCGCGGGCAAAAAAGGGCAACACTCTGATTCCGCAGTTGCCTAAGTGCTCGACTGGCCCCAAGCTCAATGGATACGCCGCCAGGACCATCAACCCGGCAGCCGTCCAAAAGTGCGGCGACAGCGGTTTTCGTTTTTCGTCCATGCTCACGAACTCCGATCTATTTTAAACGCCATCTGGTGCCAGTTGAAATCAACAATTCACACGTTGTTGACGTCACGATCGTGGGATAAACTGAATGTCCGTGAGTATCGTGGATAATAATCGCCACTTCTGCCGGTTTGCTGTTCATCATACGCGGCTTTACCGTTCCGAGCGGTTTGCCTCAGTCGGGTATTTCCGGTCTTGGTGTTTTGGTTCTCGTGATTGGCATATGGTTGGTTGTCGGCGGCATAGCAAGTTTGCGTTCGATTCACGTGCAGAACAATTTCCGGTGACACTCGTTTCAACCGATTGAAGCCGGTATTTTTTTGCACCACGTTAAACCGCATGTTCGGGTAGCCAACCGAAGGCATCATGGAATTAAACGATGATTCTTCGTCCCCCCGCCTGATGAGCCGGGCATGTTCGGGCTTATAGAAGTCGGCATGCGCCTGACTTACGAAATGGAGTCGCTGGGTCAGATTCGGACTGCACTTGGTCATACGATTGACTTCCGTCCGGTGTTTTCAAGTCGAGGCTATTCCACGCACAAAGAGTTCATCGCCTCGTTGCGGTTAATAAGAACTTTCAAAGGGCAGGCGTCACAGGTCAGCGTGTGTAAATCGTGTGTCAATTCCCGAGCGATTTGCACCTCGCCAGATTCCGACACCGACCCCATAGATGCGTGAAGGCTACATTGGTAAATCTATTGGCAAAGGCCACCACGACCGACTAATATCAATTACTGTTGTTGCGTCGTTCATCGTGTGAGCGGCAACGAGAATTCGTCTGTCGGAGTTTCCGTTATGTCGCATGTCCGTCTGCATCCGCAATCGTTCGTCGCAGCAACTCCCTCGTCGTCCGCCTGCGGCAATGTTTCCCGACGGGCGTTTCTGTCCGATTGTGGCATGGGCTTCACCGGGCTGGCATTGGGGGCGATGCTGCAGCGCGAAGGACTGGCGGCGGAAGCACCGGCCGAGGAATGGGTGGCTCCCACGGGATTGCCGCATTTTGCTCCGCGAGCGAAAAGCGTCATCTGGTACTTCATGCTCGGCGGCACCAGCCACCTGGAAAGTTTCGATTACAAGCCGGAAATCAACAAATATGCCGGCAAGACAGTCGAAGCGTCGCCGTACAAGAATGCGGTGCTCGAATCCCCCTTCTACCGCAAGAATGTCCGCGATTTCGCCGGTACGCCGCGGTCGTTGATGGCGACATTGTACCCGCTGCAGACGGGATTTCAAAAACGGGGGCAGAGCGGCCTGGAAGTCAGTGACTGGTGGCCGCATGTGGGCAGTTGTATTGACGATATCGCCGTCGTCCGCTCGATGTGGACCACCGATAATGACCACGCGGCCCAGTTGCAGTTTCATACCGGACGTCACATTTTCGACGGCTTTTTCCCGTCCATCGGCTCGTGGATCCATTACGGATTGGGAACACTCAACGACAATCTGCCGCAGTTCGTGGTGATGGGGCCGCCGCCGGGCGATTGCTGCGGCGGGTTCGGGGCCCATGACGGCAGTTATCTGGGGCCGGAACATTCGGGCGTGCCGATGGCTTTGGATCCCAATAACCCGTTGCCGTTTGGAACTCCCGGCAACACGGTGTCCATTGCCGAGCGTCGCAGCCAGTTGGATTTGCTCAATGAACTGAATGGCCTGGCGGGCGTCGACTATCCCGACGATCAGGCGATGCGAGCACGGATCAAATCCTACGAGTTGGCCTTCCGCATGCAGATGTCGGTCCCGGAAGTCGTCAAGTTGAGCGACGAAACGCAGGCCACTCAGGAGATGTATGGTCTCAATAATCCCGCCACGCAATCGGTCGGCCGGATGAGTCTCGCGGCGCGGCGGCTGGTCGAACGGGGTGTGCGATTTGTGCAGATTTACGACGACGGCTGGGATGCCCATTCCAAGCTGAAAGAGAACCATTCCACACGCAGCAAGGCCGTCGATCAACCGATCGGCGGTTTGTTGAAGGACCTCAAACAGCGCGGATTGCTCGACGAAACGCTGGTCGTCTTCGCCACCGAGTTCGGCCGCACCCCCGGTGCCGAGCGGTCCGACGGTCGTGATCATCACCCTTATGGTTTTTCCGTCTGGATGGCAGGTGGCGGAATCAAGGGGGGGATCGCTCACGGAGCCACCGACGAAATCGGCTTCCACGCAGTCGACAACCGCCACTACGTCACCGACATCCACGCGACCGTGTTGCATCAATTGGGTCTGGACCCGCACCGCCTGGAGGTCCCCGGGCAGAAGCGCCTGGAGTTGGATTTCGGCAAGCCGATCAAAGAGATTCTCGCGTAGGTCTTTTGACATGGCCACTCAGTCAAGGATATGAAACCTACGATGCCACAGCCCTGCCGGAAAAGCTGGAGGAGATCCTGGTGATACTGGGCGAGCGGTTCGAAACCAGAGATCGCCTGCCGAAACGATAATGGGGAAATCTGACACAATCATCGATGACGAATAGATTAATTTCCTCACTGAAATGTACAGGTTGCGCTACAAAGGATTGTCGTCGAAAAAGGACTGGTTTATCAAGGGGCTCGCGGCGGGGCGTGCATTCCGCTCGGGCCTCGAGACACGTCGGCTTTGATCCGTTCCCACTCGGCATCACTCATGCTGGAATTCTGATTCCGAAATGCGCCTGGCTTAAAGGCGTCGCGGTCGTTCTTGACCGTCCAGACCAGGCCACCAATTCCCAGGACCATCATCAGGAACCAGGGAACAGTCTTCCGTGGCGCCTGGAACAGCGCCTTGGTGACGACAACCAGAAACCCGATTGACGCCAGGGCGACAACGGCTTCGCCTCCCCCGACTTTCTTGGCAGTCCGTAGATGTCCCAGTTGGAGATCACCGCTCATGCGGGATGACACCCGTGCCAGCATGTAAAAGCCGGCCAGGCCACAGCCCAGCGTGACCAGCATCGTGAGCAACATGACAATCATCACCGCGGGCCCGAAGGGCAGCAACCGCGACAGCGTGAAGAGCACGATGGCGATTCCCAGAGGAATCCCCGCCCCGATCCAGGGGACCTCGGACCACCCGCCGCGGCTGGCGGTCGCCTGTTTGCCGCCAGTTCGCTTCCCCGATTTTGATGTCTTCGCCGAACCTGGCTTCGACTTGGTTGAAGTGGGGGCTTCGTCAAACAAATCCTCCAAGTCGTCCACACCGGCCGCGTCTGCCGGGACTTTGATGATTCCCTGACATTCTTTGCAGCGAATCTTCTTTCCGGCCAACGACTCCTTGACAGAATACTCCTGGAAGCAATCCGGACACGTCACATCAATGGGCATGACCCCGCCTGTCATTCGAAGGTAAAACTCAATTGGATCTCCGGTACATCCGAAGTGTCGATGAGGGAGATATTTTTACTGAGAAGCGTAGAAAAAGAATACTGCCAAGCTGGGAGAAACAACTCAAAACAAGCGTCGTAGGACGGGTCTCCTTGCCCGTCCGAGAGGCCACAGGGATCGAAAATCACGAAGAACAGGAAATTGAACCACGAATGACCAGAACAAAAAGAATTCCGCCAGTGTTATGATTGATATCGCCTGACTGTTGCTGTTCCTTGCGGTTCTTCGTGACCCTCGCGTCCTTCTGTTTCCCTGATTTTTGAACAGACGCTCCCGAAGGCCGCGAAGAGATACCACGATTCTTCGAGGTCAGCCCACAAACTCACTACAAGACTCCGAATGGTAGAGGCAATACTATGACCGAGTTACTCACCGCTGAAGGATACGAACAAACGAAGGAGAAACTGCACAACCTGGAATCCAGACTGGCAGCCATCGAGAAACGTGACGATCTCAGTCCCGATCATTTGGCGAGCGTTCTACGGTCTTACAAAGTGATGATTCGCGAGTACCTTCAAGAGATCAAACTCTACGAAACCAAGTTGAAGCAGCAAACCCCAATGACTCGCACCTGATACACGCTGTGCAGGTTGATGTAGCGAGTATTTGGTATTCACTTCTACTTTTGAATCGCGTGTAATCGATAGCCGACCGCGGCCTTCTGAACGGCTTGCACCTGATCCTTGGCCTCCAACAAATCGATCATCACGTTGCGGCACATGGCCTTGGTGAACCACGTGTCGGTCCAGTCGGCTGGCGACAGCTTGACACGGCGCGGGGCGTCGAAGGTGATCTGTACGGCGCCGTCGAAGCGAGTGAGCTTCACCGCGGTGACTTGTTCGAGCCATTTGTCCGTGGCTGGGGCCCAGGCGCCGTTTAGCTGAAACTCGATCACCGTGGGCGTTGCCTCCGGTTGCAGGCCGGCGTCGCGCAGGAAGACGGGGAGTGTCTCGTACAATTCGGTAATCTGGTCGCGACCATCGCCTTGAATTTGAGTCGTGATGCGCACGCGGTCTGGTTCCAGCTTGAAGGTTCGCAGGTACTCAAGCTGGCCGGTGAGCACCTTGGTCTGGCCGAGTTGGTCGGTTGGGATCACTCCGGCGGCCGTGACCGTGGCTCCGTCTGGAGTGACTTCGGACGTCACCGCGGGCTGGACGATGCGGGCGGAGGTAAATGGTCGGCCAGCGGTCGTGTAACCGCTGACGGCGTGAATGGGCCATTGCCGCCATTCTTCGACATTGTCGAACGTCTTGTCCTTCGTCATGCCGGCTCGGCGGCCGAGAATTACCGAACTGGTGGCCGGAGTCCAGAAGGCGGAAAGCTGGCCGCCGCCTAGACCTAGCGGGCCCTTAAATTGACCGGCCGTGTCGTGGCGTGCATGGTCGCCGACTGGCCCGGTATGCACGATGGCGGCGTAGCTGGCCATCTTGGCGACGGTGAAAGCCTTACCGAAATCGCGGACGAACGTCCCGTCGCGCAGGAACGGCGATTTCAACAGCGGCGATTTGCGTTCCTCTAATTCCTTCCGGTGGGCGTAGGCTCCTACGGGGTAGTAATCATGGCCAAAGTTCAGGCTGACGGGGAAATTGTAGTTCCGCCACAATCGCCACGACCACGGGTTCGAACCGATCTCCTCATTCTTAAAATAAATGTAGGGGGTTTCATTCGACCCGTTTCCCAGTCGGACGGGGTTCTCGGCAATCTGCCGGTTGAACTCGCCGGCCCGCGTGAAGGCCGCCTGCTCGAGTACCTGAAGCTCGGGCAACTTCACGAGGTGGACCGCCTCGTCGGAGATGAGTGACGCGCACCAGTCGCGACACTTGCCCCATTCCCACTGATCGATGGTGGCGGGACTCGACAAACGCGTGTTGAAATGGGTCGGACCGGTCCACTTTTCATTGGGCTCGGGCAGAATCAGGTGGGCTCGCAGGCGATAGGCCTTATCGATCGCGGCCCTGGCAAACGGCCAGTTGCTGGCGAGAGCCGCGCCGGACACGAACCAATTGCACGTCCCGGCAAAGCCCGCGTCGAATCCACCCCGTTCGAGGAAGTAGCCAGCCGGATGGAAGTAGCGCGGATCGGTCAACAGCACGCGGGCATGGTCCTCGGCTTCCTTGGTGAACGCCGCATCCTGACACGCCTGGCTGGCAAACCACAGGCCCGCGGCGGCGATCAGGTCGTAATGAATCTCTTCTTCCTTCGGTCCCCAGCCGATGATCCGTCGAGCCAGCTTCTTCAAGCCCGTTTCGTAAGCGGCGCGGGCTTCTGCCGTCAGCAGGTCTTTGAAGCTGAGGTACGGCGCACCGCTGGCGATCAGTTGATGGGCCATGAAGTCGGCACGGCACGAGGCTGGCGTGCGATCGAGGTAATCGTCGAGCATCATCAGGTTGATGGCGGCCACGACAAACGCCCGCAACTTGAGACCGCGGTTCTTATGGTAGACGTTGCCCGGGTAATCCCACTCCACCAGCGAGATCAGCGATTCGGGATAAACCGGCGGCCACAGCACGCCCGCGGGCGTTTCAATCTCGGGCAGCAGGAACAGTTTAGAGGGCGCATTGATCGAGGGCGGCCCCCGCTTGCTGCCGACCAGCGGCGGGCCCATCTGCGTGAAGATGAAGTTGCGGAACATATCTTCATGACCAGCGCTGCCCGGGAATTTGCCGATGGGCTCGGTCACACCGTGGTCGAAGTCTTGCGGTTTCAGGGTCGCCATGAAGCCGCGGAGCTGCTTCTGGTATTCGTGATCCTGCGGCAACGTGGTGCGCAACGGCGGGGCGACAGGCACCGTCTTGGCGGCATCAGCCGCAAACCCCTGCGAACCGCAGCACGCAAACGCCACCATCACAAGCAACTGACCGATCCGACGGACGAGCATGTTGATCTCCTGAAAAGATACCGACAATGGCTGGCCTGGAAGTCGCAATCCAACGGTATGCTACTGTCTGATCTGGACATCTGCAAAGTTCGTGCTCGCGATTCTCATTCTGGCGGCCTACTTTCGGACCTCTTAATCACTGTTGTTTTTTCGAATCACGCCGGCTTTCGCTGAACCTGCCCGCGCGGGCCGAGCTATGCTCTCTAATAAGTGTTTGGGTTTGAGTTCCTCGCAAACTTGAAGGTATTTTCCTGGCGGATCGAAAAAGACGGAAGATCCATGTCCGTTCTGCGTTCGCCAACCGCATCTAGAGTCAGAGCAATACAACACTGCTCTGGAAAACAACTCAAAACCAAACACTTACATGCAACCAATGCGGCACGACACATCATAATCGCCACGCCACGAGAGTCGCGGTTTGCCCTTCGATTTCGAAGTTGGTGAGCGTCCCGGCGGGTGTCGATCCGCCTGGTGAAAGGAAAATCATGCTCCGGATTCCCAACATGCTGAACTGCTTCGCTCGCCTGACCAAGACCCCCACGAAACGTCAACCCAAGCTGGCCACGACTGCCCTGCAGACCGAAGCCCTCGAACAACGCCAGGTGCTGTCGGTTGACTCGCTGTACTTCAGCGGCTCGATCCTGGTCGTTCACACCGACAACGCCTCGACCAGCGTGGAAGTCCGCACGGTCGGATCCAACGTGCAAATCAAGGAAGTCGGTTCCAACAAGGTCTGGAACTATGCCGCCAGCAGCGTGGGCAAGGTCGAATTCCAGGGTGGTAACGGAAACGACCGATTTGTCAATTATTCCACGACGTTGCCTGTTCGAGCCTTCGGTGGTGCCGGAAACGACTACCTGGAAGGTTACGACGGAGCCGACGTGATGGTGGGCGGGGCTGGCGACGACACGCTGAGCGGCTACGGTGGCAACGACCAACTCTGGGGCGGTGACGGCAACGACCTGATCCTCGGTGGCAACGGCAACGACGACCTGATGGGCGACGCCGGCAACGATCAGCTCAACGGTCAGGCGGGTGTGGATCGGTTGTGGGGTGGCTACGGTGACGATGTCCTGGTCGCCATCGACAACGGCACGTCCGACATTCTGCAAGGCGACGATGGCTACGACACGCTGTGGGTGGACCAGACGGGTTCGGCCCGAGACAGTATGGCCGGTAACTCGACCTTGGACAAGGTGCAGGCCGTCGCCAGCTTCGCCAACGGAGCCGACCGAACCCTGAATGGCGATCGCCTCGCGGATCCCAACGGCCGGATCACCGATTCTCAGGGCCACGTGTATGGTTCGCTCGTGAAAGCCTTCTCGGACGTACCGCTCTTCACGTCGGCTGGACCGCAAGCCAGCGATATCGTCCAGGGAGCCTGTGGCGACTGCTACTTCCTGGCTGGTCTGGGGGCGATCGCTCAAGATAACTCCCGTGCTATTCGCCAGAACGTGGTCGACTTCAACGATGGAACCTACGGCGTCCGCCTGGGCAGCAACTTCTACCGAGTCGACAACGATCTGCCCGTCAATTCTTCAACTGACACGACGCCCTCCTACGCCAAGTTGGGCCGGGGCGGGAACGACGCGATGTGGGTTGCGATCTACGAGAAGGCCTTCGCTCTTTATCGCAGCAGTGCCAAGACCTACAACTCGATCCAGGGTGGTTGGTCAGTCGAAGTGAATCGAGCCTTCGGGTCGGCCTCGGCAGGCGAGAAGAACTTCAACTCTTACAGTAGTGCCGCAGCACTGGCGAACGATGTCTACAACCGGTTTGTGAATCGCGAAGCGGTGACAATCGGCTTCTTCGGCAGCAACATGGCCAACAACACACCGCTGGTTCTCGGTCACATGTACCTGGTCACGAACGTGATTCGCAACGCCTCCAACGTGATCACGTCCATCGAACTCCGCAATCCGTGGGGCATCGACGGGGGCACGGTCGCTTCGGGCAATCCGAACGACGGAATCGTCAGCGTGACACCCGCTCAACTGTGGAACTTCAACAGCATCGGCCGGGTGAACTGGGGCCGAGTCTAAATCATCGCCGAGACGCAACCAGCAGAATCGACAGAGTCAAAGGGATCAGGAATCGGACAGTGTCCGGTTCCTGATCCCTTTTGTGCTTTGGCAAACAACACCGCCGGCCTCTACAATCAAGTGGAGTTGACCTGTAGCCGCGTTCGCCAGAACGCGGGAAACCCGCACTCTGCTGTGTCTGCCCAACCATCAATCAAAAACTGGAGACATCCAGCCCGGATCATGCGTCGCACCCTTGGATTCCTCATGCAGTTGGCCGTCCTGGCCTTGTTACCCATGCTCATCGTGTGGCAACTGATGTTCGGCTTTCGGCTGATTCTGATGCCCATGCTGACACTCGCCGGAATCATCATCTTCAGTACCGGGCACTGGTTACGCGAAACCTAAGTCGTGCTTTTGAAGTTGCGCGGTCAGTAACGTGGGATGGGTCTCTGACCCGTCTGAGCCTGTAACATTCGATCTGGCACACCTTCGACACCTTCGACATCTTCGACACGTTGGGCACGTTCGACACGTTCGACATCTTCGACATCTTCGACACCTTCGACACCTTTAATCACTTGGTCCTTATGGGACCGAACTCCTTGAACGCTCCAAATTCTTTGATTTCTTTGACGGAGGTCTTCGCCTGTAGGACGGGCATTCCTGCCCGTCTATGGGATCAGTCCACAACTTACGACGATATCGAGGCCCGTCAGAGCCTCCAACAATGGCATTCGACAAGCAATCAGACCTCGCGATTTCTTTGATTCTTTGAACGGATGTATCTGGTCAGTTATCATTTGTCATTGCGTTCGCGCCGACACGGTCCACGAAGACTTGCGACTTCTTTGATTCTTTGATTCTTCGATTTCATAGACCACCTGTCTTTGTCCGGAAGATGGGCACTTTTGCCCGTCCAGAACCATCTGCCTGATGGCTACCGGCTCTGTTCATTCAGGAGGGAGCTATCCACAGATTTCGCAGATGACGCAGATGATGAAGAGGGGCATTTATCCCGCATGATTGTCTACTATGGTCTGCGAATCACCAAATTGTGGGATGCGAGTCAAATCCACTTTTGACACACTACGAGGTTTTTCTTTTGACACAAACCACTGATGGCATTGGTATTCTGGAAAATCATTAATGCGATGTGCGCCCCCGAACAGCGAAGCAAAGCTGTGCTTTTACGCCGACGCTTCGGCAACCAACTGACAAGCGGATGACTATCCTCGTCACAGGCGCATCTCAATTCCGCGAGTGACTTTTCAAGTGCCCCGACGCTGCACCGAATTCACACGCTTTTCACGAACGGATCAATCGCGTCGGGCGACGCAGTTGGGCCGATCCCGCTAAAATAGCCGCTCGATCAGCAACCGCTCGCGCCGCAGCTATTTGAACTTAATGGCCTGACATGTTCTTCCCGACCCTCATACGGTGCTTACGAAGTACGACGGGACTTTGCTGCCTGTTGATCGTACTGACCGCTGCCACGTATGTTCCGATATTGAAGTGCGACTTTGTCGACTTTGATGATCCCATTTATGTGACCGAGAATCCGGCCGTGGCAGCCGGTCTCTGTTGGAACAGCCTGGTTTATGCCTGGACGACAAACGATTTGGGCAATTGGATCCCGCTGACTTGGATGTCCTACGAGTGTGACGCAGCGCTGTTTGGGATCAATGCGACGGCATTTCATGTCGTGAACGTCGTGTGGCATGCCTTCAATGTCTGTCTGCTCTATCTGCTGCTGCAGCAGATGACGGGGGCAACTGGCCGCAGCGCGGTCGTCGCTGCACTCTTCGCCGTGCATCCGTTGCATGTCGAGTCTGTGGCCTGGATTTCCGAACGCAAGGATGTTCTAAGCACCTTCTGGTTGTTAATCACCTGCCTGGTTTATGAACGCTATGCACGTCGCCCAACCCGTCTCGGGATGACGTTAGTAGGCTGCTCGATGGTTCTTGGACTGCTCGCCAAGCCCATGCTGGTGACGCTGCCGATCCTGCTGTTGCTGCTAGATGTCTGGCCACTCCGCAGACTTCGCCTTGACGGTGCCGACCCCCGATCCGCGCGGGCGCTGTCAGCCTGTGAGAACAGGTTTGCAATTGCTGACGGAGAAGATTCCACTGCTATTGCTGTCCATCGCGGACGGCCTGATCACGATTGTGGCCCAACGGTCACAGGGAGCAATGGAAAGCTGGGACCAGTTTCCGATGTTCCGCCGCGCTGGTTACACGATTCAGGGTTATGGCTGGTATCTCTGGACGACCTGCTGTCCGTCCGGCCTGACTGTCTACTATGCCTTTAAGCCGTTGGTGTTGCTCTACGTCTGTGTTTCCGCTTTGGTGCTCATCACGATTTCCTTGTACGTAGTCAGGCACAAGGAGCGAGGTCATCTCCTTTTCGGCTGGTTGTGGTTCGTGCTGGCACTGCTGCCAGTGAGTGGACTGCTGCAAGTGGGCGACCAGTCGCATGCCGACCGTTACTCCTATGTACCCCACATCGGATTATTCGTCGCGTGCGTTTGGGAAGTCCAACATTGGCTCGAAAAATGGTCCGTCGCACGACACCTGGCAAAAGTAACTGCGGTGGCGACAATCGCGATTTGCATGGTGCTCAGCAACTCGCAGATCAGGTTCTGGTCCAACAGCGAGACCCTCTGGGCACATGCGCTGCAATTGGACCCTGACAACCATAAAGCCCACACGAACCTGGGTGTTCTGCGACTCCAGCAACACAATTATGAGGACGCAGAAACCCATCTGCGACGGGCTGTCGCCGTGCGTCCGGCATGGGGAGTAGCCATCGCCAATTTGGGCTGGTTGCATGTCCAGCGCCAGGAGTGGGACCAGGCGGACGAATGTTTTGCCTGGGCGCTGCGGGCCGATCCGAAATCGGTAAATGCCCGGAGTGGATTGGCCCAGGTACGTGCCTTACGACCGGCAGCATCTGTCCTGGAACGGAAAGCCCGCCAAGTGCCTGACGAGGCGGTCGTGGCGAACCGTCTCGGTTTGACGCACGCCCGGCGCGGCGAGTTTGAGGCCGCCTTGCGGCAGTTTCGGGAAGCCATCGCCATCGCTCCTGAATACGGAGACGCTCACAACAACGCAGCCTTGGCCTTGAGTCAACTGAAGCAAATTCCAGACGCCGAGCGACATTTCCGATTGGCCTTGAAGTACGATCCGGGTAACCGAAATTTCCACGTCAATCTCGCCTTGCTGCTTGAGTCCCAGAAGAATTGGAAGGAGGCTCGAAAGCACTACGAACGTGCGCTTCAACTGCATCCGCACGACGTGGAAGCAAGACAGCGTCTCGACCGCCTGTTAAAATATCTGGGCACTCTCTGATAGGTCTCAAGTCATTGAGTCACCGAACTGGCCACATGTCCGATTTCAATTACAAAAACCAGTGAATCAATGTTTGTGACACCAAGGACCGAGCACGGATAACAATCGTCGTGCCGGAGGCTCGTCGGAGAATGTTCATCTCTGGGTGATGACGCAGATGTGAATTGAAACCTCAAGAACGTGGCGGAGGGCAAAAACGAAATCGCCCGGGAACAACTGAATGTTTCCGGGCGATTTCTTTCAGACAGCTTTCGACTTCGAACTTCGTAGTGAGTTTAGAAATCCCCGATCGTTTCGCCATCAGCTCGGCTCATCAGCTTGCGAGTGATGTTACCGTCGAGGTTTTCGGACAGGAAGCGAACGCTGCCGTCACCCAGCACAGCATGGCAGCCGCCGACGTGCATGCTGAACGGCTCGTCGTTCGGACCGCAGTTGTTCGTGGACCACAGGCAGGTGCTCGGGCCACCAGCCGGAGTCTTGTTTTGGTTGATGATGGAACCACGGTTGGCCGGGGGTCCGGA
>CAMAVF010000055.1 GCA_945861445.1 Planctomicrobium piriforme
GCGTTTCACAAGCACCCTCGCGGCCCCAAACGTCCGCGCCCCAAACGCGCCACCGGAAGAAACAGGCACCACTACTCGACCTATCGCCTCCTTAATCCCGATGAAAAAAAACCTTGAAAGGGATGGTTGCACAGCAACCTTGGCCACCCAAGGTGAGTGTGTTTGCCCAGCAACACGGGCCACCCCGCGAGACCGACACAACGAACCGCAAAATCGCTCGTTTCTATCATCATCCACCTCGGTATGACGCGCCATCCACGATCTTGCGGATCGCTTCCTTGGTCATGTGATCGAGGTTACCAAGGGCTTCCGAGTCGATCAAACGTAGCGGATAACGCTCAGGAATCGTCTGGACGAAGGCCTTGCGACTGTCACCGGGCAAGACGGAACCAATGGGCTTGATATTAGGTTTGTTTTGACCTTTTTTATTACGGTCTTTCGTCGTCGTCTGATAGATTAGGCACCACTTGTTACCAGCCCCATAATACGGCTCATCGTTGAAGTAACCTCGCACGAAAACGAGTCTTCGCTTCCCTTCAACAGTGAAAAAGCAATGGATTCCATCTTTGTCTTGCCTCCGCTTGGCGGCGTCCTCCAATGCCGTATTCAAGTGCAAGTAGTAACACCAGCGGAACTCCACTGCGGGCTTGAAAGTGCTTGGATAAACCTGATCGTCTCTTGGCGTCGATGCCGGGGGATGTTCATGAGTCATCGTCGATGAACCTCAAACTTTCCATCGTCATCAACCACTTATTGGCCTCTTTGAGATCGTCGTCCATAAATCCACTTGGCCAGTTTGTGATCTGGCGTTTTTCATTAATTTGTAGGCATTCCATTGCAGCATATTTGTAGTTCTCCTCCCTCGGACCGTCCTTCAGGTGAGTGAAGTAAATTCGCACGGCTTCCTGTTGAATATCTTCTTCACGAAGCGCCCGCAGTATTCGCCGAACCAAAAGGTCGCTATGAGTTTCGACCAGTATTACTTTGCCGGCATTGGCCTGATGCAATAGGAACTCAGCCACCTGGACTTGCAAAGATGGATGCAAATGTGCCTCCGGGTTCTCAACTGCCATGATCTCGTGGCGTCTCATTAGCGCCGCTTGAACGATGATTGGCGCCAACTGGTGAAAGCCGCAACTCATTAAATGCCATCCGCCCTCCATTCCGATTGTTGGACTCGTAACAACATTGGCTTGATCAGGAAAATTCCAGTCACCCTCATCAAGTTTATCATCCTGATAGCTTCCCGTTAGTTTCCCGTTCCAGTCTACTCGCCTGTACGGGTTGGGTATGTTGTCGATAGGGCCACCATTGGGAAGTCGCGAATCATCACGCCAATCCTTTCCGAGATTCAGATCTCGGTCCATTCGGTACATTCCGTGACCAACATTTGCACCAGTCAATCTGTGGAGCCAATAATCAATAAAGGTTTCGACGAAATATCCATTGCAATGCCGGCACAACCCATATCCGAGCCAGTACTCGACCAATAATCGGTTGACTCTTGTAATCTCATCATCAGTTAGATGTGAAAACTTCTCTCCATTCTTTCCAACTAACTTTTCCAATTCCGCATTCTCTGGCAGTCCTGGCGGTTCTGGCAAGAACTTGGGGTGAAACAAATCTCGTAACGAAAGCACACGATTCAGTAATTCGAGGGCAGTATCATCCTCGTCGTCGGATAACTGAGAGAAGATTTGAGGATCGATTGCGGCTTGGAATTGCGTGTAAAACGGAGTTTCATGAAGGATCGCCACACTTAGACGAGGATTGGGAAAATCGTCTGTTGTGAATCGATTGTCAATCTCGCCTGTGAAGGGTTCCGAGGGCTGACGCATCAAATTGTTCTTCCAGTGTGCAAGAAGCGTTTGAGCGTGTTCGCCTTCGACGCCGACGTAACGCGAGTTCTTTTCGTCCAAGTCGCCGCTTCGCTCACCCTTCTGGAGCGGGCGAATCGCTCCGATATGAAAAAATCCGTCCAAAGCTTGTCGTGTAAGTGCGCGAAACAAATGAATAAAACTGATGCCAAGGGCCTCCGCGATCGAGTCACACGCCTCAGATCGACGATTGAACTTCCCCAACGATTGAATTTGGTCCGCTCGATCCGCAGAACCAGAGATGAAAAGAGCTGACGCTTCGAGTTTGTAGACAGGATCGCGGTCGTACCCTTTGAGATTCTTGAAAAGCCGTATGCAATACACGTCGTCAATCGTCAGTTCCATCAAATCCATCAAACCATCTAAGAAGCTGGATTCGCCATCAAAGGTGGTGTCTGGGTAGGCCCATCGCAAATTGATCTTTGTACCGGGCGATGGCTTGCCGTACCAAAGGAGTCTCGCTGCATTTGATGAAGTGTCACCTTGAAATGAGTCAGGGATCAAATTCACGTGATCTGCGTAGATCGACCAGTCATCAGCAGTTTCGGCGACTTGAAGTTCCAGTCCGATAGTACAGGGCGGTCCGAAAGTCGCATCGTCCTGTTTCCGGACTAATGATTCTCTCGCCGTTATGACTTGTGCGATGTCGCTCTCGCTCTCGGCAAGCCATGCATACTCGACACTTAGCGGTGCTCGAAACACGCCATTCAAATTGCGGCTATGCAATGTGGAATCGGTGCGATCAGGATCTAGTAAGCCCACAAATGGAAATCTCTCATCCGCCGCGGTCGTTTTGAACTTTGAAAGCATCTCAATCCACGTCGATTTGCCTGAGCCGTTTTCGCCACAAAGGATTGTCAGCGGCCTGATTTCAAGGCGCTCGCCGTGCAAATATGGCCCGAGGCAACGGAGCGTCATTGCGGTCAGTCGGAGCGGCGCACTCAACATTCTTGGAGGCGAGTTAGACATCTGATCATTTCGTAGGCTGCGGATGTCGGATTGAACTGAAGATACTGTGCATTCGCGCTGCTAGCATTCTGATATTGGATTGTTGAACGCCGCAACAAGACACTATCGTACACGTCTGGGGGTGAGACGTCATGCATGAATCGCAGTGGCCTTCAACCGGCGATCCTCATAGGGTGACACTGGTGGAGCGAGGAAAACATAAGGTGTCAGGAATCAAATACGAGCATTTCGCCGCGATCGGTTGCTCGCCAGTTCGGGGGCGCACATGAAAATTGGATTGCTCTCGAAGTCTTGGATTGAATTGGACGTACGGCAAATTCGCGGAACGGGGCGCAGCAAAAAACCTTGGTTTTTGGGCGACTGGGGATATTCGAGGGGAATGCTGCCGTGGATATGATTGTTCGTGGGATGAAGTTTAAAGGGTGAGGGGTGAAGGTGTGAAAGATGCCGGTGAGTTGGTGAACGGATGACGGATTCATCGTGCGGCTGAGGTGTCGGCGGCCGAGGACGGTCGTTCTACGGTTGAGACACTCCCTGTTGACTGCCGGGAAGATTGGGACACGAGGAGCTTATCCACAGATTTCGCAGATGACGCAGATTAGCAGCCTGTTGAAAAAGGTGTCTGGAACTCTCCGAACGTCGAAAACACGCTCGAGTCCGTGTGGTTGGCAAAGTTCCAGACACCTTTCTCAACAGGCTGTTAGGATTCAGCTTTTCAACATCTGCGTCATCTGCGAAATCTGTGGATGATCGGGTCTCAGCGGATACTCACTGGCTGTCGGCCTCGGGGAGACGGGCAGGAGTGCCATCCTACTGACGAAGATTCTTGGCGGCAAAGAAGTCGAAGATGTCGAAGATGGCAAACATGCTGGTCCCTGCAATCGCTCCCTGGTGAGCCCCGCGAGTGAGGCCGGGGGTGCGGTCGGACGGCAACATGCGACGGCCGAGGGTGGCCGTCTTACGGTGGGGTCGGTCGAAGATGGCAAAGATGGCAAAGATGTCGGTTTGAGATCGGCGGTTGAGTAAACGATGCTAAGGCTTCTCGCGTCTGGGGTTAGGGACTCTGGACGCGTCCGCCACGGGAGTTTCGGATTGAAGATGTCGAAGGTGGCAAAGATGCTGGTCCCTGCAATCACTCCTTGGTGATCCCCGGCAGTGAAGAGTTCGTGCTGCTTTTGAAGCGTTACGCAATCAAGATTTAGGTGAGAGGTGTGGGTCATCAAGAAAATACGAAGAATTGACGCGCGCAAAGGCGCAAAGAAGAACCTGATCCAACCGGTAGAACTTCGGAACTTTGCGCCTTGGCGTGAGATATTCTGCATTTCCTCGACCGTCGTAGATTGCTAAGCAGCGCTACCTCAAAGGCAGGAGCCTCCCCCTCCCACTGTCGTGTTCGATGTAAGTTCTGATGCAGCAGCATCTCAAAAGCCGCACGACCTCTGAGGCCGTGGGGCGTCGGGACGGCAACAAGCGACGGCCGAGGGCGACCATCTTACGATTGGGTCGGTCGAAGATGTCGAAGATGGCAAAGTTGCTGCGTCCTGTTTCAAGACGTGACTCGACGGCTGGCGGGCCATCCTGCCAATCTGGATTTTGATGGACGGGTTGCTGGCATTTCGGTCAACGGCGCGGTAAATAGTGTCCACGTAGGAAAAAATCGTTCGCGATGTGCGCCGACTGGCTGCGATTGGCCCGAAGGGATTGCGCTCGCGTGTCATGAGGGAAAAGCCGCGCGCGTGGCCCTCGGCATGTCCTCAATTCGAAGGAGACTCTGAACAATGTCCATGTACATCGGCGAAGCACTGGTTGGCGAAGGAAACGAAATTGCTCATATCGATCTGTTGATCGGTGATAAGGCTGGCCCGGTCGGTGCGGCATTTGCCAACGCCTTGTCGACCCAGTCGATGGGCCACAGCAATTTGCTGGCCGTGCTCGAGCCGAACCTGGCTGTCAAGCCGGCCACCGTCATGATCACCAAGGTGACGATCAAGGGAGCTCGTCAGGCCGTCCAGATGTTCGGCCCGGCTCAGTTCGCCGTCGCCAAGGCTGTGGCCGACAGCGTCGAATCCGGCGTGATTCCCAAGGATCAGGCCGAAAACCTGGTCATCGTCTGCGGTGTGTTCATTCACTGGGCCGCCAAGGACGACAAGAAGATTTTCCAGTACAACTACGAAGCGACCAAGTTGTCAATCGCCCGCGCGATGAAGAACGAGCCGTCGGCCGCCGAAGTTGTCGCCAAGAAGGATACCGCCAAGCACCCGTTCTCCGGTGTGTAATTGGTGGACGATGACAAGCTGATTTCAGAGACCCGGCTTCCCATTCGAAGCCGGGTTTCTGTGTTCTGCATGTAGAAGAATTCGTGAGATTTTTTGGCTTCACTTCGCGGGGCGACGGTCAGGTCGACGCCGGCGATGTCAAATGAGGGTCGATAGTAGTCCGGCGGAAGTCTTACGACGTTCCGCTACGCACATCTCAGGAACGGTCCGCGATGAAAACGATCTTGATGCAGTTCGATACCGACGCACGTCCCAGCACGTTTGACCGTGTGGTCGCCGTGGATGCCGGGGTCGACGAACTCTTCAGCTACGGCGAAATCACCCCGGAAAACGTGACTTCGCTGGTTCACGGGGCGATCTTCACCCGTGGCCCGAAGGATCTCAAGCACACAGCCATTTTTATCGGCGGCAGCCACGTTTCTGCCGGGGAAGCCCTGCTGAAACAGGTGGTCGACACCTTCTTCGGACCCATGCGAGTCTCCGTGATGATGGACTCGAATGGCTCCAACACGACCGCTGCCGCGGCGGTGGTGGCAGCAAAAAAACATCTGGCCCTCGCTGGATTATCGGCCCTGGTCCTGGGCGGAACTGGGCCGGTTGGGCACCGTGTGGCACAGATCCTCGCCGCGCAAGGCTCAACCGTTCGAGTCGCCTCACGGACGTTGGACCGCGCCGAGCAAACCGTGACCGCCATCCGGGCCGCAGTGCCCGCGGGGCAGGTCGTCCCGGTCGCGACGGGGAAGGAAGGCGAATTGCGGGAGGCTGTGAAAGGGGTCAGCCTGATCGTGGCCGCAGGCGCCGCGGGAGTGGAACTGCTCTCCGAGGCCACGTGGAAAACGCTGCCGGAGCTGCGTGTCTTGATTGACCTGAACGCCGTGCCGCCCTTGGGATTGGGCGGAGTTCAAGTGATGGACAAGGGGGTCGAACGGCAGGGAGTATTCTGTTACGGAGCTCTGGGCGTTGGCGGGACCAAGATGAAGGTCCACAAAGCGGCCATCGCGAAACTGTTCGAAGCGAACAATCAAGTTCTCGACACGGCCGCGATTTATGCCATCGCGGAGACGTTGGGATGATCCGAATTGGCGGAGCGTGTTCGCGGAGTCGAGAGCAACTATTCCTTCTTCTCAGCGTCCTTCTTCTCTGAGGCCGCCGGTTTGGCACCTTCCTTCGCTTCTGCCTTCTTGGCTTCGGCTTCGGCAGCCTTTTCGGCTTTCGTCTTCGGGGCGGCTTTTTCTGCCTTTTTCCCCTTCAGTACACCAAACGGATCAGCATCGCCCTCGGCACCTTCAGTCTTGGTTTTGGTAGTCTTTGCCTTGGCGGTTTTGCCCTTCTTCCCAGTGCGTTCTTCGAGTGCCGCGAAATACTCGTCGGCGTTAAGGGCCTCGGCGGAAGTCACGTTGACCGCTGTCGCGTTGATGGACTTCTTGCTCTTGACCAATGTTCCTTCCACGTCGACCGTATCCCCTTCCTTGATCAGCGAAGCGTCAGAAATCTTGACCGATACGGTGAGCGCACCCTCATAGAGAATCTTCTTGGGTTGCGCACCGCATTGCACCATTAACCCGTCGGCTTCCTTCGCCAGCACTTTGCCCACGATATTGAAGACCCCCTTGGCTTTGGGATCCGGTGCGACCTGCGGGGCCGGGGAGGCACCAATGTAGACAGTGAATTCCTTCGCCGTGAAATTGTTGGCCGTGCCCGTCACCGCTTCCGTCGCGATCATCACATTCGGCCGCAGAAAAGCTTCATCCCCTTTGACGATGACCGCCAGACGCGTCGTGGGCTTCAAGGGGACATCGTATTCCGTATCGTCTGCCGTACTCTTGATTTTCATCTTGTAGTTACGGCCGGTCTTCTCCTTCTCGATGCTGACAACCGTTCCCGGAATGAACTCTCCGCCCTTCTTCGCTTGAGCCTGCACTGCAGAGCCGAATACTGGAACGAGTGCCAGTGACAGCAAAACCGCGAGAATACGTGTCGAGCGAACCATCGAATTGCATCTCCTGCCACCGACAGTGGCGTCGACAATTTCGGGCAGAGGGGGAGTTTTCTGTTTCATCTAAAATACCGTGAATACGGGTGATATCCAAGCGTGGTTGACGTTTCGATCCCCGTTTTCAATGACTAATGACTAATGTCTAATGTCTAAAAGGAGGAAGAATGTTCAATTTCCGATTGGTCATTCGTCATTTGAGCATTGGTCATTCTTTCGACATTAGGAGTTCGTCATTCGTCATTTCCCTCCCCCCTTCCTGTGGTACAGTTTTCAGCTTTGCCAGCGTGGACTATCATGGAGTTCTGAAACTTCGGCCCTCCCTCCTGCGAACGACACCACGGACTGAGTCATGGATTATTTTCACTATCAGAAGAACGAACTGTTTTGCGAAGAAGTTCCCGTGGCCGAGTTGGCCAAGGAATTTGGTACGCCGTTGTGGGTCTATTCCAAGCGGACGTTGCTGCATCACGTCCGGCAAATTCAGATCGCGTTCGCGGCGGTTGATCCAGTCCTCTGCTATTCAGTGAAGGCCAATTCATCGCTGGGCATTCTGAAAGTGATGCAGGAAGCGGGCACGAGCTTCGACGTGGTCTCCGGGGGGGAACTGTTCCGGGTCCAGAAGGCAGGGGCCGATACAACAAAGGTGGTGTTCGCGGGTGTCGGCAAGACTGATGCTGAAATCCGGCAGGCGCTGGAATGCAAAGTCTTGATGTTCAATGTCGAAAGCGAGGCGGAACTGGACGCCATCGCGGCGGTGGCCGGTTCGATGAATGTCGTGGCTCCGGTGGCTTTGCGCCTGAATCCCGATGTCGATGCGAAGACCCACGCCAAGACCACGACCGGGAAAAAAGGCAACAAATTCGGCATGGATATCGAGCGGGCCGGCATGCTGGCCAAGAAGGTGCTCGCCGACAAGCGACTCGCGCTGAAGGGGATCCATATGCATCTGGGATCGCCCATTCTCACGATTGAACCCTATGCCGAAGCCGTGGAGAAAGCGACGCAGGTCATTCGCGAGTATCGTGCCCAGGGCCATGACATCAACTGGATCAACCTGGGAGGCGGCTTCGGTATCAACTATCGTCAGCAGGAAGCCAAGCCGGCCTCGGCATTCGCCGCGGTCATCGTGCCGGCAGTGCAATCGGTCAATTGCCGATTGGCCCTGGAACCTGGCCGCTTTATCGTGGGCAATGCGGGCATCCTCTTAAGCGAGGTCATTTATACCAAGCGCGAAGGTGGCAAGCTGTTCGTCATTCAGGATGCCGCGATGAACGACCTCGTTCGCCCGGCGATGTACGACGCCTTTCATCGCATCTGGCCGGTACAGCCCACCGTGACGCCGCCGACCGATTATGAAGCGGAAATTCCCGGTTGCGAGCCGGCCGATGTCGTCGGGCCGATTTGTGAATCGGGCGATTACCTGGCCAAGGGCCGCTGGCTGCCGCCGGTGGTCCGCGGCGACCTGCTGTGTACGTTCAGCGCTGGGGCCTACGGGACGGCGATGAGCAGCAATTACAACTCGCGTCCACGCGGAGCCGAAGTCCTGGTCGACGGTTCAAGTTACAAGCTGATTCGCCAGCGCGAGGATTACACGGATCTCGTCGCCAAGGAGTTGGTGTCGTTGGGCTAGCGAATCAAGGGTCGGGCCTGCGATTTTTGGAAATTGGCCGAGGACACGCTAACTTGCAACCGCCGCTGGATTCGGCCAATTTCGAAAAATCGCAGGCCCGACCCCGATCTCCAGGTAGCGAGGGTTCACGGCGGCGAACGATATACGTTCGCCTTGAGAATCTCCAGCGGATAAAATGTGTCACGCCAGCGGACGCCCCCTTGCCGCCAGGTCACCCAGCCTGTCCTGACGAAGGCAAATTGAGTCAGCAGCAGGGCGATCGGGAACGCCGGCCACAACGTATACGATCGCGCCATCTTCCAACTCAAGTAGCCATACGTGGTGTGCATCACGAGCAGCGTTGCCAGATAGCCCGACGCGCGCCAATCCGGGAATAAGAACGGTGCCACATAGGGAATCACGATTCCTGCGACCAGGGTGACGGTCATCGAAATCAGTCGCGGCACTGAAAAATGCAGTACGGCGAAGCCATTTTTCTCCAGGCCGCGAATCGCTCCCCACAACGAATGCTGCCACCGGACACTCACGAAGGGGCCCGCCGTCAGGATGTCACAACACCCATCGTGATCCTTCATCATCTGTCCCAGCCGGACGTCGTCCAGGATCTCCAACGCCAGTTGCCGGTGACCGCCCGCTCGGTCGTAGGCCGTCCGGCGAACCATGTTGAAGGCGCCGATTCCCACATACGCCGTCTTGATTTTCGAATTGCGGACGTGCCGGGGTCGAGTTCCCGCCATGAAGGCCAGGGAGAAAAACACAATCACCGCGTTTTCCCAGTAATCACCCGGAATCATGTGCGGAAACAGCGTCAGCATGTCCAACTGCTCGCACACGGCATATCGCACCGCACGTCGCAGGGCGGTGGGCTCGAAGACGACGTCGCCGTCGGTGAACAGCAGCCAATCTCCGTGAGCCGCCAGTTGCCCCAGGTGCATGGCGTGATTCTTGCCCAGCCAGCCTGCGGGCAGTTCGGTCACATGGATCACTTTCAGCCGGGGATCCGTGGTCGCCAGTTCGTCCATCACACGGCCCGTTTCGTCCCGCGAACGGTCGTCGATGGCGATGATTTCCAGACGCGGGTAGTCGCTGGCGAGCAATGATTTCAATCCGGCGCCGATGTGAGGACCCTCGTCCCGGGCCGGCACCAGCACGGACAACAGCGGCCATTCCACTGGATCGGGCAGGCAGTCCGTGAATCGGCGTAACGTGCGATGTCCCGCTGCGGCGAAGATCGGGAGTAACTGATAGCACCAGGCCGCGCAAATCACCCAGCCGAAAATGAAAACGATCCACCACCCCATGCCCGAGCCTCTTCATTGACGCGAATTGTCGGTTTTCCAGAAAGATGTATTGCCGATCCGGATCGAAGTATGACGCCGAATGACAAAACTTGGCAGTCTCGAAGAATTTGACCGGTACAATCTGCTCCAAGTTTCCCGGGCGAATTCGCTAACGCGGGCTTCAGGCCACACCGTAGTCCGCTACAATAGGCAGACTTATGTCCCGTGCGGCCATCAATGAGATCCCATCAGGAAGATCTCATGGCGGCCGTACTGGATCTCACACAGCGTCACCCGTTTTTGCAGTCCAGATTCCGGACGATTTCCAATATGGGGTTGATTGCCGCGACACTCGAACCCTTGCCACCATGGACGTTGGCCATCATGGCGGCGACAGGTCTGGTGGCCGTCTTTCTGTTTCGGCCCGCAGGGTCGCGTGTGGGCCTGTGGGCAGCGACACGGTCGGGTTTACGGCTGGTCGCAGGGCTCGTCCTGGCCTACACCGTACTGGGCGGGGCGCTGCTTGGACTGCGGCTGGTGTTTCCCGAATTGGCCGTGCAGATCAATCCGGTCTGGCCCTGGCCGATGGTGCTCGTGATGAGTCTGTCCGCAGTTGGGGTGGTCCTGGGGACTTATCCGCAACGGCTCGCCGCGTTTGGACCGTGGCAGCGCGGGCTGTTGCTCGGTTTGCGCCTGACGGCTGCCGTGCTGTTGATCCTGGCGATGCTGCGGCCCGGCTTGCAGTGGTCCAAGAAAAACGACCGGTCCACCCTGTTTGTCATCCTGCAAGACAACAGCCGCAGCATGCTCACCAAGGACGAGACGGGTGGCGTGGCCCGTTATGAACGCCAGATGAAAGTGCTGCTCGAGAATCGATCCTTAATTGAGCAGTTACGCAAGAAGGTGCAGGTTCCAGAATTCGGTTATAGCCAGGATCTGGTGCCGATAACGGCTGAGACCGCCATCCCAAAGCCGGGAAGTTCAGGAGAGCCGAAAGGGGAGCAGACGGCAATTGGTTTCGTGTTGGATGCACTGCTGAAACAGTATCCGAATCAGCCGATCGCCGGCGTGTTGATGTCGGGTGACTTTGGCCAACGAGCCTTGCCCCCATACGACCTCGATCCGCGGCAGGTGGCTCAGCGTCTGGCCGAACTGCACATTCCCGTCCACACTGTCCCGTTCGGAGCGACCAGCCTGTCGACTTCAGGGCGGGACCTGATTGCCGAAGATCTGGTGGTCAGTCCGACCGTGTTTGTCAAAAACACGGTCATCATTGGTGCCAAGATCCGGGCCTTGGGAGCGGCTGGACGCGAGCAAACCGTGCAGTTGCTGGTGGAACAACCCACGAATCGGCAGCCCGGGCAACCGGCTCAGATGGAAATCCGGAAGGCGATCAAGATCCGCCCCACTGGCAATGAGGACATCATTCCGGTGGAGCTCGATTTTACGCCGCAGCAGGCGGGAGAATTTCGCGTCAGTCTGAAGGTCTTGCCCGACGAAGGCGAGCCGGTCGTGACCAACAACGAGTTGACGACGTTCATTACCGTCCTGAAGGGTGGTTTGAGCATCGCGTACTTTGACGTCGCCCGCAACGAGCGCACGCCGATCTCCAGCCTGGCCCAGTCGCCCGACATCCAGCTCGATTTCAAACTGATTCGGATCGGTCCGCAATTTGGTGAGGTTAACCTGGAAGCCGAATGGTTTCAGCCCGGCAAATACGACGTCTACATCATTGGCGATGTCCCCGCCTCGGTCTTCCAGCAAGGCAAACACAAAGTGCCGCCGTTGCAGGCGATTCACGATGCGGTCGAACGCGGTGCCGGCCTGTTAATGCTCGGTGGCATGCGGAACTACGCGGCCGGTGGCTATGCCGAAACGCCCCTCGCCGCGACGTTGCCGGTCGAGATGAATCCGGCCGACAAGCTGACCACAGATGCGTTTAACAAGAGTCTGCACTTACTCGGACCGCAACGTATTGAGCCCACGTCTGATGGGCTGAACCATTTTGTGATGCGGATCGACACGCCCGCCCGCAATCTTGCCAAGTGGCATGAATTGCCCCCGCTGAATGGTGCAACGAAGTTGGGAAGACCGAAAGACTTGGCGCAGATTCTCGCTCGCAACACCGATGGCATTCCATTGTTGATTGCCCAGGATTTCGGACGTGGCCGCTCCATGGCATTCGCCGGAGACACGACGTTTCTGTGGGCCCTGGCCGGGCATGAAGACGTGTCGCAGCGGTTCTGGCGGCAGTTGATTCTCTGGCTGGCCCACAAGGAACTGCAGGGGGATAGCTCGGTCTGGTTGAAATTGAATGAACGTCGTTTTCGCCCCGGTCAGCCAGTCGACCTGACTTTCGGAGCGAAGAACAAGGAAGGGGTGGCGATCGCCGACGCGCAATTCAAGGTCCAGATCTTCACACCGAAGGGTGAGCCCAAGCTTCTGGCACCGCAACTGACGGGGACCGAGCACACCGCGCGCTTCACCGAAGCCCTGGCCCCCGGCGAGTACACGGCGGTGGTCGAAGCAACCCAGCACGGCGCGTCGGTGGGCAGTCAGGCGCGATCCCGGTTCATGGTCTATGAACACGACCTGGAACTGCACAATCCTGCCGCGGACAGTGCGTTTGCTGCCGAACTGTCCGAGACAACCGGTGGAAAAATGCTGAAATCGGAAGAATTGTCGACCTTTCTGCGGGATCTCATCAAACGTGACCTGCAACCCGACGACCGGCGTTTGACCACGGTTTCTCTGTGGGATAACTGGTTGTTCGTGCTGCTGTTCGTAACTATTATGACGGTGGAGTGGTTTCTGCGAAAAAGTCGGGGCTTGGTTTGAGTGGTAAGTCGAGTAGAATAAGGATGCTGTGTCGAATAATCCGTTCGAGGGGAGGGTGAGGCTTCTGCCGAACCGCTGGCAATCTCAAGGTTCTCGGACTTTGCTGTTCGCCAGGAAAGTCTCCCTCTGGTCAGAATCAATTTAAATCCCGATCTCTCGACACAAATGCGATCGAGAGAGCAAATCATCCTGGCGACGATGTTTCGGTGATGCAACTCGAGGTACGGTATGGCCACGACAGTGGAACCGCGTGACGAAACTCAGCCTTATGTGGATGCCGATGAGTACATCGATTTCCAATTGGCGAAGACTCAGTCACAGATCAAGGCCACCGAGATTCTCACTTCGGCCAGTTGGCTGGGGCTGGCGTCGCTGGCGTATGTGCTGACGTTTGTCGTCCTGGACCAATGGGTCATGCCGGGTGGCTTTGGCACGGTGACGCGCGCGATCTGGCTGGGAGGTCTGCTGCTCGTCGGTGGTGCCTGGTTGACGACACGAATTCTGATGCCGTGGTTCCGGACCATTCACGAACTGTACGCCGCGAAAGCCATCGAGTCGGCTGATCCGACGCTGAAGAGTTCGTTGCTGAATCTGATTGATCTGCAAATCCACAATCGCAAGTCACAGTCGCCGCTCGTGCGGACGTCGATGGAGAAACGGGCCGCGGTGGAATTGTCGCGGGTCGACGTCGATCACGCGGTCGACCGGCAGGCACTGCTGCGCGTGGCCTATTCCCTGTTAGGAATGCTGGTCGTCTGCAGTCTCTACGTAATGCTGTCTCCCAAAGACGCCTTCTCGTCGGTCCAGCGACTGTTGCTCCCCGCGTCGCACACGGCGGTCGCCACGCGGACAGCGATCGCGAACATTTCGCCGGAAGACACGCGTGTGCTGGCGGGTGAATTGCTGACGGTCGAAGCCGACATCATCGGCCAGATGCCTGCGCAAGTCAGCCTGGTTTATACCACCGCGGATCGTGAGTTCGTCAATCAGCCGGTCGAGATGCAGCGAGTGGAAGAGGGGACGTCGCGGTTTCGGGGCGTGATCAGCGGGGAAAAAGGGCGTGGGCTGATGCAGAATATCACCTACCGCTTGGAAGCGGGTGACGCGCGGTCCCGCGATTACAACGTGGAGGTCCTCGAACCGCCCACTTCCAATGTCGAAAGTATCAACTACACGTTCCCGACCTATATGAAGTTCGAACCGAAGCAGCGTCCGGGCGGACACATCGACGCCTGGGAAGGCACCAAGCTGGCGTTGACGGCAACCACCAATCTGCCCGTCCAGTCGGCCATGCTGGTGATGACTGATACCGACAACCCCCTCGCCAAGGGGGAAGAAATTCGGATGAAGATCACTAACGGCAAGCAGTTGTCCGCCGAATGGACGCTGGAATTCCGCAGCGATGGCACCTTCGCCCGTTACTATCACATTGAATGTAAAACGGCGGCCGGTGAGACTGATCCGCACCCGAAAGTGTACTCGATCAAGATCCAGCCCGACCAACGGCCGGAAGTGTCGCTGTTGCACCCGACGCAAGACCTGGAGCGACCGGCCAATGCCGTCGTGCCGCTGCTGGTGAAGGCCGCGGATCCCGACTTCCTGCTGCGGTTCATCACGTTGAAGGTGAAAAAGGGCGGTGAAGTGATTCTGAGCACTGCGCTGCTGGATGTGGGTGAGGAACGGGCCACCTTCGAGGGAACGCATGACTTGCAGTTGGAGAAACTGAGCGCTGGCGGACTGCAGCCGGGCGATGAGATCCTCTACTGGATTGAAGCGCGCGACAACAAACAGCCGCACGGGAATCGGTCGGCCACGCCCCCCCTGAAGATCAAGATCACCGCGCCGGCGAAGGCGGAACAGCTCGCGGAACAATTGGAAGCTGATCGCCAGAAGCAACAACAAAAGGCGGACGAGGCGAATTCCGACACCAATCCACTCGACCCCAACCGTCCACCGCCCGACGCCGCTCAGGAAAAAGAACAGCGTCCCAGGCAACCCAAAGAGCAGAAGCCTGAGCAGAAGCCCGGGGATCCCAAGCCGCGTGAGAATGCGCAGCAACCCGACGATGCTGAGCAAAAGCCCGAAGAAGATCCCAACCAGCCGCAGCAGCCACCCAAACAGGCTGACGGGGAACAAAAACAGCCTGCCCAAGGGGACAAGAACAAGCAGCAACCAGGTCAGAAGGAACAGGGGCCGCCTCAGCCGGGTGACAAGCCAACCGGAAAACCGCAACCTGGCAAAGACGGTGCGGCCGAAGAGAATTCTCAGAACGGCCCGCAGAAACCGGACGGTAAGTCCGACAAGCAAGACAAGGCGAACAAGCCGTCGGACGATGCTGGGAAGCCAGATCCCGCACCGAAGAAACAGCGGCCTGCCAACACTGAGGAAGCTCTGAAGAAACTGTTGGAGCGCGAACAACAGCAGGCGGATTCGAATTCCGAGGAATCTGGAAAGGATTCGAAACCGGGAGCTGATCCCAGCGGCAAGCCGGCTGATGCTGAGCAGAAATCGCCATCGGACAACAAGACCCCCAACCAGAAGCCGTCTCCCAAGGACGACAAGACGAGCAAGCCGAAAGACGGCTCGGAAGAGTCGCCGTCCAATCCCGATCCTTCCAAACCAGGTCAAAACCAGGCACAGAAAAAGAAGGGGACGGAAAAGCCCAATTCGCCAACTGACGGCCAGCCGCCTCAGCCCGGGGAACGCAGCAACAATCCGCCAAAACCGTCCAACAAAAAGGCCGGCGAGAAAAACGAGGAAGCCGAGAAGCCGAATACCGATCCACAGAACGACGCCTCCAAGCCTGGTCAGGAAAATAAACCCAGCCCGAACGGAAAGCCCCAACCGGGAGACGACAAGAACGGGAAAACTCAGCCCGGCGAGTCCAATCCGAACGGCCAGCCGATGCCGAAACCGGAAGCGGGCAAGAAGCCAGGCGATCCGGATCCCAAGGGAGAGAATTCTCCCGACACCACGCCAGGTGAGGCTGCCAAGGATCCGAAAGATCCCAACGCCGCTGCAAAACCGGGGGACAAGCCAGGCGACAAACCGGTGGGCAAGAAGGACCCGATGGGTGCCAAGCCTCAATCGCCAGACGACAAGGCGGGAGATGGAGCTCAGGCACCCGGTGACGAGAAAAACGCCGGCAAGAAGCAGCCGGGACCCGCCAACAAATCGACGAAGGACAACGGTCCCGAAGGTAAAGATGCTCCGGAACAAGGACCAGGCAACGGAAAGAAGCCCGAGGCCGACAAGAAGCCCGGCGCGACACCGAAACAGAACCCCGAGAAGTCGCCCGAGTCGGTGAAGGGCGAGGAGACTCCCGCCGAGGACGGTAAGGATGCTCAGAAACGCGTCGCCACGGGTAAGGAGAACGGTCCCGCGGACGGACAGGACAAACCGGAAGGCCCGGCTCCAAAGGCCGAGAATGATCTCGAACGCAAACCCGATTCAAAATCCGGGGCGATGCGCGAGTCTGACAATCCGAAGGATCCCAATGCCAAACCTGAAGCCGGTTCAAAGGCGGCTAAGTCAACCAAGGCCAAGCCGGACGGATCGCGGCGTGTTGATGATCCGATGAAGCAGGGGACCGAAAAGACTAAGGATCAAGAGCGTGAGAAGCGGCCGGGATCCAAACCCTCCCAGGAGGAGCCGAATCCGGGGAAGGGGACCAAGAATCAGAAATCGCAAAAGCCCGATTCCGGTGAAGAGGGCGGTGGAACTCCGCAAGACAAGGGAACGCCCGGCAGCAAGGAAGAAGGCAAGGGGGATACGACGCCCAAGCCGGGTGACCAAACACCCGCTGCGAAAGACAAAGACGGAAAACCCGGTGACACACCGGGAGAAGGTAAGAAGACTCAACCTGCCCCGGACGGCAAAGGTGAGAAGCAACCAGGTGACGGTGAGCCCTCGGCTGACAAGCCAGATGGCCAGCCCATGCCCGGCGAATGGGGAAAACCGGGAGACGACGGCAAACCGGGGAACTCCAAACCGGGATCGGATCAACCTGGAAAACCAGGTGACGGCAAGCCGGGCGATGGCAAGCCGGGCACTGGAAAAGGGCAACCGGGGAAACCCGGTCAGAGCGGCAAGGGTGGACCGTCCGCTGCACCCGGAGAAGGTGGGCAGAACGACGACCCGCCTGGAAACGAAGCCGCCAACGGTGCTGGCAAGCCGAATCCGAAACGCGAAAATCTGCCTCCTGCCGAACGAGAACAGGAAGCCCAGGAAGCCGCCGAGAAGGCCAACGAAGAATTCGCTCGCAAGGCTTCTAATCTAGTCCTGAAGAAGCTCCGCAAGGATCTGGAGCGTGGTGAAGTCGATCAGGAGTTGCTCGACGAGTTGGGTTGGAAAAAGGAAGACATGGAGCGCTTCGTGAAACATCTGGAGCAGCAACTGGCGGATACCGGCGAGGACAACAGCCCCGAAGCCCTCGCTCGTCGCCGCCAGTTTGAAGAGACTCTGAAGACCTTGGGCCTCAGCAGCAAGACGAAGCTGCGGAAAGCCAATCGCGGCAAGGCGACCCGGGTGAACGAACTGGGCGACCGCAAAATCGCCCCGCCGCCCGAGTATCAGGAATTGTTTGAAGAGTACACGAAGGACCTGGCGAAGCCCGCGGCCAAGGCCAAGAAGTGACGGGACTAAAGTAGCCGCGTTCGCCAGAACGCGGGCCGTTCGGTTGACGGCCCGCACTCTGGCGAACGCGGCTACCACCGGCCTACGACCCCGGCCTCCGTTGCCACTGTTGAGTCCAACTGTTGCCCGACGGTTGCTTCCAGTTATTCGTGTGCAACTGCCCGGCTCCGGCAGATGACCCGGGCCATTCCGCCTGCCGCCAACGACCCTGCTGGGGATCCACCTGCTCCATTGCCTGGTACGACAATTGATCGGCCGAGGTCCAGACGTCGGTCCAGTCGGGTGGATACAGATCGATTCCCAGGCACCACTTCACGAGCTGCGAAATCTGCAGCAGCACATACAGGCCCAGGGCCATCGCGATGGCGAAGAACGGCAACATGGGGCCCAGTTCGAAGACATGTTCGAACACCTGCCACAGCCACTTCCAGCCCACGATGACAATCAGGGCGGCAATACTGAGGTACGGCCCATACGGGATCTCACGCTGGGGGAAAAACAGCCACGTCACCGCGACCACGATCAAGGCAATGACCGGGGCGATGATGAACACCATCACCGCCGGCTGCCAGCCCAGGAAACTGCCGATCATCGCCAGCAAGATCACATCACCGAAGCCCATCGCCTCCTGACGCAACACCAGATGCCCGACGAACCGCACCAGCCACACGATGCCGCCCCCCACGACCAGCCCCGCGAGACTCACCAGCAGCCCGTGCCAATGCGGATACTTCACGAACCAGCCCGGTACGCCGGTGCCCGACATCCACCACCAGCCTGACACCGTTTTCAACCATGTCGGCGGCACGCCGTTGCCCCAGGCGTCATATACCATCGTGATGAAGTGCGACAGGTCGCTGCGTTGAAACCACGCGGGAACGATGTGGACCTGGCCGATGAGTCCGGCACCGATGATGCCGACCGCCATCGCCGGCAATGTCACGCCATCGGGGATGATTTTCAGGTCGAAATCGATGAACGTCGCGACGACCAGCGCCTCGACCAACACCATGTGGTAAATGTACCGCCACATCAAGATGGCTTGCGGAGACAACCAGTCGGAATTGGGAAAACCTTGAGGGCCGATACTGGTAAAGAGGCAACTGCCCTGGATCCCGGCGTGGTAGTTGGCCGGAATTTCCATCCAATACACCAGCACGAACAGCGAGGCATTCAGCAGTTCGATCATGGCATACCGGATGGAAAACTGTTGCCGGCAAAATCGGCAGCGGCCTCCCAGGATGAACCAGCCCAGGATCGGAATGTTGTCGCGAGTCGGGATCAGGGTGTGGCAGTTCGGGCAACTGGAAGGGGGACTGACCAGGCTCTTCAGTGAATCCCAAAAACCATCGTGCTGCGGAATGCGGTAGATGCAGACATTCAGAAAACTGCCGATGACCGCGCCGAGCGTGAAGAGAAAAGGCAGCACCAGCCAGAGGGGCAAATCATACAACGTCACGAGAGAACTCCGGCGATCAGTCCCGGTACGAGGCAGGCAAGTGGGCCAGGATTTGGTCGACAAGGTCAGGGATGGGGGATACGTCGGTCTCAATCGTCAGTGTCGCACAACTCCGGTATAGCGGCTCGCGAATCGCCAGGACCTGCGCGATTTCTGTCAGACCTCCGGAATTCGTCAAATTCGGACGGCGTTCGGCAGTCGTCACATCTTGCTGTATACGCGCCTGCAATGTTGGCAAACTCGCTTGGAGCCAGATCACCGGCCCCGCCAGGGCGACTCGAGTCCGCGTTTCCGGATTCAGGATCGCCCCGCCCCCCGCCGCAATCACCAATCGGTCGCGTCCGAGCAGTTCGGCCATCACCTGCCGTTCGAGTTCTCGAAATGCCGGTTCTCCCTGTTGAGCAAAGATGTCCCGAATCGTCCGGCCAGCGGTCTGTTCGATCACCGTATCCGCATCGACCCAAGCCCAACCCAAGCGCTCCGCCAGCGGCCGGGCGACCGTCGTTTTTCCGCTGCCTCGATAACCAATGAGCGTGATAACCATTCTGCCTGCAATACATTACGTAATTCGTCTTGAAATCGTTGGAGCCAATCCAGCCGTCATCGACAAACTGGGTGCCGACCGGCATTCTAGCGATTTTTCTGAGCAAACTCTCTCTGTCGGTCGCAGATTCAGGGGATCGGTCGAACTGCCACAGATGCTTGCTGGCAGAATGAGCCAAGGTTGTGGAGAATGAGAGGCAGCCGTCGTGGCCGATGCTGCCAGCATCGGTGGCGGAGTATTTGCCCCCATTTGCGACCCGTGGGATAGGTTTCCAGCCTGTCCAGCGTGCCCCAAAACGACAGGCTGGAAGCCTATCCCACGGAAAGAGCTTACAGACGACTCAGGCCACCAACCCTCAAGGAGCCACCCCATGTCAGTGCCCGCTCGCCTGCAGGAATTGCATCCCGAATTGACTCGTTGGCGTCGCGAACTGCATCAACATCCGCAAACGGCGTTCGAAGAAACGTTTGCTTCGGAGTTCATCACGCAACGGCTGACCGAAATGGGCCTGACACCCCATCGGGGACTCGCCAAGACCGGGGTCGTCGCGACACTCCAGGGACGTCAGCCGGCCCAGGGCGAAATCAAAGCCATCGGCTTACGGGCCGATATCGATGCGCTCGATATCACCGAGGAAACCGGGTTGCCATATGCCTCGATCTTCCCCGGCAAGATGCATGCCTGCGGTCACGATGGCCATACGACGATGTTGCTGGGTGCGGCCCGGTATCTTTCTGAAACCCGCGATTTTTCAGGAACCGTCCACTTCATCTTTCAGCCTGCGGAAGAAAATGAAGGGGGCGGCCGGGTCATGGTTGAGGAAGGTCTGTTCGACAAATTCCCGATGGATGCGGTCTTCGGGATGCACAACTGGCCGGGGATGCAGGTCGGCGAATTTGCTTCGTGTGCCGGGCCCATCATGGCCGCCTTCGACGTGTTTCAGATCAAGGTCACTGGCCGCGGCTCACATGCCGCCAAGCCGCACGAATCGATCGACCCGATTATCGTGGCCTCGCAGATCGTCACCGCTCTGCAAGCCGTCGCCAGCCGCCAGACCGACCCGCATGATCAAGTCGTCGTCAGCGTGACGCAGATTCATGCCGGCGATACCTGGAACGTCATCCCAACCACGGCCGTGATCCGCGGAACGGTGCGCACCTTCCGCAAGGCGGTCCAGGATGCGACCGAAGCCTCGATGGGCCGGATCGTGAAGGGAGTCTGTGCGGCGTTCGGTGCACAGGGTGAATTGTGGTACGACCGCCGCTATCCCGCCACGATCAACACGCCCCGTGAAGCCGGCTGGACCACGGATGTCCTCAAGCAGACATTTGGCGCTGACCAGGTCGATGAGTCCCCCCGGCCGTCGATGGGGGGCGAGGACTTTTCGTTCATGCTGCAAAAACGGCCCGGGTCGTACATCTGGGCGGGTAACGGTCCCGTCGACGGCGATCGCCTGCTGCACAATCCGCATTACGATTTCAACGACGATCTGTTGCCGTTGGGAGCGACCTACTGGTCGCGGTTGGTGGAGCACTTGTTGCCCCACAATTAGCCCACTGCGGCGTTATTATTTGGTCAGCTTGAAGGAACCGCAATGAGTACCCCTGAAGAATCTCGTGTTGAATACACGGTTTTGGCGAGGCGTTTTCGTCCTCAGGCGTTTGCGGACGTGGTCGGACAGGAACACGTCGCCCAGGCCCTGCGGAATTCGATTGTCCAGGGACGAGTGGCCCATGCCTATCTCTTCACTGGGGCGCGCGGCGTGGGCAAGACGTCGACGGCGCGCATTCTCGCCAAGTCGTTGAATTGTCCGAATGTGGTCGGTCCGGATCCGTGCAATGTGTGCGAAGTCTGCCAGGGAATTGCGACGGGCAGCGATGTGGATGTGCTCGAAATCGACGGTGCGTCAAATCGTGGTATCGACGATATTCGCTCGTTGCGTCAAAACGTGAATGTGCGGTCGATGCGCAGCCGCTACAAAGTCTACATCATCGACGAAGTCCATATGCTCACCAAGGAAGCCTTCAATGCCTTGTTGAAGACGCTGGAAGAACCGCCCCCCAACGTGAAGTTTATCTTCTGCACGACCGAGCCCAACAAGGTTCCGGATACGATTCTGTCCCGCTGCCAGCGGTTTGATTTCGGGACGATCGCGACGGCGTCGATCAAGACGCGGCTAATGCAGATTGCGACATTGGAAGGCAAACAGGTCGATTCTGAAGCGCTGGAACTGGTGGCCCGTCGCGCCGCCGGTTCGATGCGCGACAGTCAGTCGTTGTTCGATCAACTGCTGGCCTTCGGCGAAGATCACATCAAGGCTGCCGACGTTCATCGCCTGCTGGGCACCGCACCCGATGATCGGCTGATCGGCATCATGCATGCAGTCATTGCGCGGCAGCAGGGGGAACTGCTCGAACAGTTCCAGATGGTCCTCGACAACGGCGTGCAGTTGGGCGAGTTGACCGATCAACTGCTCTATTACATTCGCGACTTGTTGATCGTGGCGTCAGGAGCTGGAAATGTCCCGCTGCAAAGCGTGGCCGATGACAGCTTGCCTGTGTTAAAGCAGCAGGCGTCTGCCTGGGGTGTACGAAACATCATGGCGGCCATGCAAATCTTGGCCGAGACGAAAGGCAAGATGCGGGGCGTCGGCTATGGACGGGCTCTCGCCGAACTGGCCCTGGTACGACTTTCGCTGCTCGAAGACCTCAATGCATTGGAGCACGTCATTGCGGCCCTGCGTTCCGGACAAGTCTCGTTGGGAACGGCCAGCACTTCTCGACCGGCCGTCCCGCTCGCCCTTCCCGCTCGTCCCACCGTTGTTTCGCCCCCGTCGCCGGAAAAAAAAAATGACATCGCGCTAGCGGATCCGGCCTTAGTTCCACCCCGCGCGATGCCTACGACGGATAGTCTTGTCCCCGATTCAGCTCCGGTGTCTGTCCCTCCCCCCGCACAACCGGCTCTTCCGGTATGCGAGTTACAACCGGGTTTAGAAGCCGTGTTTTTGACGCAACTCGTTGAACGACTTACAGGTATGCTAAAAGACAATGTTAAAAAAGCGATAGCTTCTGCAATTTCTGGGCCAAATCAACTAGTATTGGGGTTTGAAAAACGTTATGATTTGGCACGGCAGTATTGCGAACGGACTGACAACCTCAATCGACTTCGCGATCTGGCAACTCAATTGGCGGGAAAAGGAGTTTCGGTCTCCATCAGACAACTGACGGAGCCAGTGAAGACCGAAGCGGCAACGGCCGCGAGGTCTGAGTCGGCAACAGCGACTGGTACAAAGAATGCTCAAGCTTCTGAGGTCAAAGGGAAAGCTGATCCGTTTGTCTTAAAAGCTGCCGAGATTTTCCATGGAAAAGTCGGCGATGGGACGTTGATTTAATCTGGATGCGCGCTAAGATGATTTGTCGGAACACATGACACAGCATTGTGTTATGCTGATTCTCTGTGGTCTTGTTCAGGAACTGCGTACTGAAAACAATCGACTCACGACAATTGCCCCTGGGTGGGGGAAGATGTAATTCAGTGGTTTGAAGGGAGTCAGCGGACAGTGAATGCTTACGGTTCAACAGTCAATGAATTGATCGATCAGTTCGCAAAATTGCCTGGAATCGGCAAAAAGTCGGCTGAGCGGATCGCTTATCACTTCCTGCGGTGTTCTCGGGAAGAAGCATTTGCGCTCGCTGATGCGATCAGACAGGTTAAACTGAGAATTCATGCCTGCCCCAACTGCTTCAATCTGACCGAAGAAAAATTATGCCAGATTTGTGCCGACCCCCGACGTGATCCGCAAGTCTTGTGCGTTGTCGAACAACCCCGGGATTTACTGGCATTGGAAGCCGCCGGTGCCTTTCAGGGCATGTATCACGTCCTGCAGGGACGCATCGCACCGCTGGAAGGCATTGGCCCTGAACAGCTTACAATCGATCAACTGGTGAACAGAATCAAGCGTGACCAGGTGCGAGAATTGATCATGGCGACCAATCCGACACTCGAAGGGGATGGGACTTCTCTATACATTTCCAACGTACTGGACGGAACGGGTGTGAAAATAACGCGCCTGGCTCGCGGAATTGCCTCCGGAAGCGTGCTAGAGTTTGCCAACAAAGAGATGCTGGCTGATGCGATGCGCGGCCGGCAGTCGTTTTAAAAGTGTATTTCAGCGCGGGGCTCACGCCGCACGTCGGGCCACACGTGATCTTCGCGTAATGTTTATCGTGTTTTGAACTGAATCCCAGCGTAGTCTGCCAGGTCCCTTAAAAAAGAGTCCTGCCAGTCTGCCTAGTCGAATGGGCGGGCAATGGGCCTCGCCCCCCAACGGTGAACCTGACTGCGTATGCAGCTGAATTTCTCACAACAGATGAAGATGAGCCAGCAGATGAAGCTGGCTCCACGCATGATCCAATCCATGGAGATCCTGCAGTTGCCGATCATGGCGCTGAAGGAGCGACTGGAAGAAGAACTGCGTGAAAACGAGATGCTCGAGGACCAGGGGTCCGATCGCGAATCTCCGGAAATCCGCGCCGAAATCGACCGTGCTCATGAAGAAGCGACCGAACGGCCGCTGGAATCTCGCGAACTTGTCGTCGATGACAAGAATGGCGAAGCCGATTTTGAGCGACTGCTCGAGATGTCGGAAGACTGGCCCAGCGACGACTATCTCGGTGCTCGCAAATCGTCGAACCGGATGTCCGAAGAGGGCGACCAATACAGCGACATGATGTCGAACATGGTCGAGCGGCCCGAGTCGCTGCAAGACCATCTGCTCGAACAGTTTCGCTTCATCGAAACTACGCCCACCGTCCGGGCCTTCGGCGAATACTTGCTCCAGAATCTCGATGCCAATGGCCGGCTGTCAGCATCACTGCCGGAAATCGTTCAAGTCTATGGCGAGAAAATCAGCCTGGATGAAGCTCAGACTGCATTGTCGATGATCCAGAAGCTCGAACCGCTGGGCGTGGCCGCGCGGGATCTCAAAGAATGCCTCCTGTTGCAGGTCACCGAGAATTCGCCGTATCGCGATATTCTGATTACGCTGATTTCGTCGCACCTGGAAGATCTGGCCCAAAACCGTCTGCCGTTGATTGAACGAAAGACGGGCTATGACATTGAAGATATCAAGGACGCCTACGAGGTCCTCCGCACGTTGAATCCGACTCCGGGCCGCGGGTTTGAGCAAGTCTCGGCACCGAACGTCGTGCCTGATTTGTATGTCGAGCCCGATGAAAACGGGCAGTGGAAAGTCCGGATCGAAGACGAGTATACGCCCCGATTACATATCAGCAAGCAGTATCGGGAATTGCTGCAAAAGGGAGCTGCCGATCCGAAGACTCGCGATTACATCAAGCGGAAAATCGAATCGGCCAAGTGGCTGATGGAATCGATCGAACAGCGTTACAGCACGCTCCGCCGGGTGGCTCAGGCCATTGTGGACAAGCAGACCGAGTTTCTTGAACACGGCCCAGAAAAGATCGTGCCGCTGAAGATGCAGCAGATTGCAGATGTCGTCGGCGTGCATGTGACGACCGTTTCGCGAGCGGTCGACGACAAGTGGATCCAGACCCCCCGCGGCATCTATCCGCTGAAGCGGTTCTTCGGTGGCGGGACCACAAATGAAGAAGGTGACGAAGTCGCCTGGGACATCATCCGCATCAAGCTGAAAAAGATCGTCGAAGAAGAAGACAAGGACGATCCGCTGAGCGACGATGCGCTGGTCGACAAACTGGCCGCCGAAGGCTACAAACTCGCGCGGCGGACGGTCACCAAATATCGCAAGGCGCTCAATATCCCGTCCTCGCGGCAACGCCGGCAGTATTGATTGTCGTGGATCGCTTCGCCTTCATCTTTCTTCGTAGGCGAGCGTCCGGCGTAAGCCGGATGGTT
>CAMAVF010000056.1 GCA_945861445.1 Planctomicrobium piriforme
GGTTTGCTCTGGGAACGGGCGAAGTCCAACTGCGACAGCGTTACCTGCCTCTCAAACGTGTCGGGATCTGCATTCCCGGCGGAGCGGCCGCCTATCCGTCAACGCTGACGATGACGGCGGTCCCCGCACAAGTCGCCGGCGTGCAGGACATCGTCGTGGTGGCTCCGCCGACTCCCTTTGGCAGCTACAACACCGATTTGCTCGCCGCCTGCCACGAACTGGGCATCACGGAAGTCTATCGACTCGGAGGGGCCCAGGCGGTCGCCGCGATGGCCTACGGGATTGATGGACTGCCACGCGTGGACAAGATCGTCGGACCGGGCAATCTGTTCGTCGCTCTCGCTAAGCGGTTCGTCTACGGCGAAGTCGATATCGACAGCATCGCCGGCCCCAGCGAAGTCGTCGTGTTAGCGGATGCAACGGCCCGCGCCGATTTCATCGCCAGCGATCTGATTTCTCAAGCCGAACACAGCCCGGGCTCGGGCGTGCTGATTACCTGGCACGAGCCGTTGATCGCGCAGGTCCAGGCAGCGCTCACCGAGCAACTCAGCCAACTGGAACGCGGGGACCTCGCCCGCGACAGCCTGGAACAATACGGTGCCTTGGTATTGGTACGTGATGCCGAGGAAGCCGCTCGGCTGAGTGATCTGCTGGCACCCGAACACCTGCATATTTCCACGTCGAATCCCGAAGAAATGTTGAACCGCGTTCAGAATGCCGGGGCCATTTTCATGGGTCATTTCACCCCCGTAGCCGTTGGCGACTATTACGCGGGACCATCGCACGTGCTCCCCACGGGCGGGACGGCTCGGTTTGCGAACGGTCTGTGCGCGAACGATTTTTTGAAACGATCGTCCGTCATCAGCTACGACGCGAATGCGCTCCAGGCCGCATCCGCCGACATCTGCCTGATGGCAGACAAAGAAGGTCTGACCGCCCATGGCGCGAGCGTGAAGATTCGACTATAGACACCTCACCGCTCGCCTTCCCATTCCGCGTGAAACTGCGTGAGATACCCTTCCATATAGGCATGCCGTTCAGCCGCCAACTGCTTTCCCGTCGCCGTCTGCATGCGGTCTTTCAAGAGTAGCAGTTTCTCATGAAAGTGATTGATCGTGGCCCCGCGGCTGCTGCGATACGCCTGGGCTGAGGCATGCATTTCCGGCGGGTCGTCGGGGTCGTACAACATTCGACCGGCATGACCGCCGTAGGCGAAGGCGCGGGCGATACCAATGGCTCCTATGGCGTCTAACCGGTCAGCATCCTGAACGATTCGACCTTCCAGCGTCGGCATGTCGGTCGCGACACCCGCACCTTTATACGACAACTGGCCAATGATCGCGCAGACATGTTCAACCGTCGCGGTTTCGACGGACTGCGATTCCAGCCACAGCCGAGCCGCCCGTGGGCCGGCGGTCAGGTCTCCGTCATGAAACTTCCAATCGGCGATATCGTGTAGCAACGCGGCCAATTGGACCACAAACAGATCGGCCTGTTCGGCTGCGCACAGACGCACGGCCATCCGCCAGACGCGATAGATATGCCACCAGTCGTGGCCCGAACTGTCGCCTTGCAACACCGTTTGGATATGCAGCACGGCGGCATCGATGACAGATTGCGGATTCACGCCGGTAGGGTCTCCAAGGAAAGCACTAGAAATGGTCCATCATCCCTTCCTGCTTCTCCAGGACTTTGACAATCGCGAGTCGTTGCCGGGGTCCGTCGAATTCACAGAAGTAAATCCCCTGCCAGGTTCCGAGCACCAGTTCGCCATCTTCGACGATGACATTGCAACTGGAGCCCATCATCGAGGCTTTCACGTGCGAATCGCTGTTGTGTTCGGCATGCTTGAAGCCGGGGGTATCCTGCGGGACCAGTCGCTTGAGCGTGAGCAACATGTCATGCACCACATCCGGATCGGCATTCTCGTTGATCGTGATGCCGGCGGTGGTATGAGGCGAATAGACCGTCACCAGCCCGTGCTGCACTTGCGAGCGTGCGACAATCTTGCGAACGCGGTCGGTGATTTCGACAAACTGATCACGTTGCTCAGTCGCGATGTGGATCTTGTACATGAAAGTGGAACCTCTGAAGAAGCGTCGAATCGGCCAACAAGCATGGGTAAAGGCCATTCTACTCCCGGACGGCGGCAGATGTCACCGCTGGACCGACACGTCGCGGAGCGACGCGAATACAAGCTCGCAGCGCAAGCGAGTGCATTCCTATTGCCGTTTAATGACGGAATGCACTCGCTTGTGCTGCGAGCTTGTATTCAGCAAACACGCTCTACGTCACGCTGCGGATGCGATTGATGATCAGATTCCAGAACAGCGTCACCCAGATTTCTTCTTCCGGGGGAATCTTATCGTTCTGATTGAGCTTCCGCAGTCCTTCACAGATGTCGTGCACGACATAACCGAACAGGAACACGGCAATCGAACGTGCCCATTCGGCCGTCAAATGCACGATCGCCGCGGCCTGCTTGTCGTCGAAGGCCACCGTTGACGAAACCTGCTTGTGATCTTCGAGGAACCGGTCCCGGTCCCAATGGGGCGAACGCAAGTACGACCGAGCCAGCAACGTCGCCGCCTCGCGATTGGAGTCCTGGACGAACGGCAGAGCGGAGAAGACTTGATCGAGATCCGTGATAAACATCAACCGGATAATCTGCGTCCGTTCCTCAACGACCTGACCCGTGTGCGGTGACCGAAAGACGCCGTCCACCTCGTACATCGTGTAGCCATACAGCAGATCCGGGAACCGCTTGATGAAGTTCTCGTTGAGGAACTGCTCGGGCGTGGGGCTGTTTTTGCCGGTGATTTCCCAATACTGGGCCGCCCCGGCCAGGTAAGCCTGGATCTGCTTGCGCTTGCCTCGCAAGTGCTTCCGCACGTTTTCGACGTCGAAGCCATTGGTCAGCGTGTCATAGATCAGACCCTGGTAGTGGGCCTTTTTGGGCAGATATAACTCCGCAAAGACACCCGATTCCAAAGGCATCAATTCGTAGCGAAGCTGGGACATAATGGGTATGTCGAATATCTAAATCCCGGTGTCTCAAGAGGGCAAGGTGGTGGATCGGGACACGATTGCCGAGGACGCCCGCCCACGTCTCTGTGGCCAGTCGTCCATTGAAATGCGCCCGAACAAGAGCCGAGCAATCGCCTATTGTAGCAAATTTCTACAGACTTGCAGCAGTAGCCCGACTCTCTGAGTCGGGAAGTCCCCTAATCAGAAGACAATCAACGCAATTCCCATAAGTCCTATCAGTCCCACGTGTCCCATCCGTCCCATAGAATCACGGGACGGATAGGACGGATGTCACGGGAGATCATCGACTTGGGACAGCCGACAGGCGACGGCGGCGGCGACGGCGTCAGTGAGGCGGCGGCGGGCTGTTCTGGAATGCTCGGTTGCGGAACAGGAAGTCGATGATGTTGCCTTCGTGTGGCTGCAGCCAGTTCAAGGCAATCGTCTTCAACGGCCCGATATTCAACCGGTCAATCGTCGTCGCGTCGAGCAACTCTTGCGACCACTTGGGATCCTTGGTGATCGCCGAACAGACCAGCGTCTGTCCCATCCGCTTCAGCATCTCATTCTGCGGACAATCGACGACCGTCACGAAGGGATACATGTACTCCGCACGCGACAGTTCCAAGTCCGACGAGGTGCAATGCAACACGGTCGGACGCAGGTAGTCGCAACGTTCCTGCTTCACCAGTCGCGGACCGCCGCGGTACTTTTCGGTAACTTCGGTGATCGTGCCACCGCTGCTCTTGATCCCTTCGTCGATCTGATTGCTGACCCCTTCCGCCACGCCGGGCACGGTGAAGGCCGCCAGCTTGGCGTTGGGATCGGTCATCGGCAACGGCGCGATCGGCCCCAGCCGCTTCGCCAGCGCATCAGCAATCTCCTTGCCATGCCGCGGTGACCAGACTCCCGAGCAATTAATGCAGCCGCGACCGCTGTTCATGACCACGCTGTCGGCCATCAAGTCGATGTACTGTTCCCAGTTATCGGCCTCGTCGTCGCCGAGAATCATCTTGGAAAAACCAGGCCCGTGCGCCTGTACCCGGGGATTTCCATGATAGCGGTCGATGGTGGCCTGTCCGCCGAAAATCATCGTCCGCGGGCAGTGTTCGATCACCCCGGCACCCACATCCCCGCCACCCGGATAAAGAGAAATCGTTTCGCGGGGGACGCCGGCCTTGAAGAAGGCTTCCGTCATGCGATACGGAGTCCACGGCTCTTGCGGCCCCGGCTTCAGCACCAGACCGATCTGCAGGGGAATGACCGGCATCCACAGCGTATGGACGCCGGGCGAGTTCGACGGCAGAACCATCCCCAGCACCGGGCTGTTGGCCTGGTAGCTCAGCATGACGCCGCGGCTCTCCATCCCGTAGCCCTTGGTCAGGATCTCCAGCGGCAATCCGCGAGTCAGCGCTTCCAGTACTTCCCGCATGTGAGTCAACACGAAGTAATTCTTCTTCATGTTGGCGGCACACATGTGCTCGGGCAAACCGGTCGTGGCGGACTGCATGCGGCAAAAGTCAGCCGGAGTCTGCGTGCCATTCCCCAGCGGCAGCGTGCCATTGAGGTAGTAATCGGCGGCCTTCGCAGTCATCTCGATCAACTGATCGATCGAAAACTGCCGTAACAGATCACGAGCCCGCTTGGCGTGCCGCATATCCATCGCCAGTTGCCCGGCATTGGCCTGATGGACCTTGGCGAGCACCTCGCCCGTCTCGAAGTGAACAACGTCCGCCTTTTCGATGCTCTCGTAAGGCTTACCCCAGCGATAGACGGGAATTTCTAGCATGGTTGGTCCTTTGTCATTAGTCCTTGGTCATTTGTCCTTGGGGACGGAATGTCTGGGACCGATGGATGTTAAATAGGCATTCAGACGCGGTCCGAGTTCCTCGATCAACGTCTTGAGTTTGGTGATATCTTCTGACTGTAGCAATCCGCGTTTATATGCCCGCCTTAGCCCATGTTGAGTTTCATAAAGGGATCCGCGGGCAATCCTGATAAATCGGCGATTGTCTTGAAATGAACCGCGCCCCGTGCCCTCGGCGATATTGGCACCAATAGAATCGACAGCCCGAAAAAGCTGATTACCAAGCGTGTTCCTGACGAAGACCGGCCAAGTCTTCGCAATAGCCCAAATTGCATCAGCAAGCTCTTCCGCAAGCTGATAAACCTTCAACTCCTCAAACTGTGTCCGAGCCATCAGACATCTTCTCGTCACCAATGACAAAGGACCAATGACAAAGGACAAACCCTAATAGACCCCAACCGTCGTCGTTTTCGCAAACACGTGGAACGGTCGCGTGCCACTGATTCCATCCCACGGATACTTGTCGTGGGGCTTTTCGCGTTCCCCTTCGTCGCGTTCCATGAAGCCGGGGACGAAGAGTTCTTTAGTCAATGTGGTTAGCTTCACGCGACCCGTTTCACCATAGCCGACGACCTTGTTGTAATCGTCGAACGTCACGACTTCGATGACGGCTCGGGGCTGAGGGGCGTGGTAGGTGATCTTGTAGTTGTCCGCCGGATCAAACGGCTTGCCGCAGGCCAGGCCCATCAGCGTATTGCCGTAGGTCGGGGTGATGTAAACATTGGGCCCCAGCAACTCTTCGCAACAGAAGCGATACCATTGCGGGGTGAACTCCGTCCCACCCGCGAAGATGCCCTTGATGCCGACTTCTTCAATGCTCGTCCCCTTGTCCATCAACTTGAGAGCCAGGGCTTCCAGCAGTTTCGGAGTGGCGAAGGCACACTTGATGTCGTGACCGGCGGTCAGAATCGTCACGGCCTGATCGATCACGTGATCCGCGTAAGCCTTGACCCCGGCGATGTCCCCCTTCTTGAGAAGTTTCACCACCCAGCGGGGATCTAGATCGACGCAGAAGCAGATGCCGCCACGGTATTGAGCCAGATGCTCCACAGCCAGTCGCAGCCGGCGCGGACCGGACGGCCCCAGCATCAACCAGTTCGAACCGCGCGGAAACGATTCATCTGGCAGCGTATCGCTGAAGTTTTCGTAGTCGATCCAGTGATCTTCGATGACCAGACGACTCTTGGGAATCCCGGTTGTGCCGCCCGTTTCGAACACGTAGGCCGGCTTACCTTCCAGTCCTTTCGGCAACCAGCGGGTCACGGGGCCGCCACGCAGCCATTCGTCTTCGAATTCCGGGAATTTCTGCAGGTCGTGGAAATTCTTGACCTCGGTCAGCGGGTCGAATTTCAGTTCCTTCTTCTTTTGCAGCCAGAAGGGGCAACCAGTGGATTCACTGAAATGCCACTGAATGGTTTCGTAAACGTGAGCGTCGAGTTGATCCTGAGCTTGCTTGACTTTGGAGGCGAGATCGCCAGTAAACTTCGTTAGCACGGGGGCATGTCTCCAACAGGCGAGAAAAAATCGGCAGGCCGCCGCGCGGACTACAACCGGTTGGCAGCACTTCATCATAGACAATCGAGGTTGGATTTCAACGCAACGCGCAGCGGTGACGTGCGAATCCTGTGTGCATTACGAAAGATATGCCCCCCAGGGATTGCATCAAATAGCCTCAGGCATGACTGACGAATCGTAAAGCGGAGGCAGAGGTTTGGGACGTTGAATTGGCTCCCCTCGCCCTGGTACTCCGGGGAGAGGGGCTGGGGGTGAGGGGCACAATCAACTTTCGAAGTAGAGTCCAGGTTTTCCAAGGAAAAATGCGCTTTTAAACAGCAGATCGAACGACGCTCGGAATGCCCCTCACCCCCGTCCCCTCTCCCCGGAGTACCAGGGCGAGGGGAGTCAGAATCATCGGACTTTGAGTTTCCATCGCGCCTGGGTCGGGACCGCGATTTTTGGAAATTGGCCGCTGAACGATCTCGTTGCAATTCCACGTTGATTCGGCCAATTTCGAAAAATCGCGGGCCCGACCCCTCACTCGTTGTGTTAACGCACGGCCTCTGCGTAGAATCATCAAACTTCGTTGATTGGTCCATCGCACCTTGAGTCGACGCGCGCTGTCGGGGAGAAACTCATGAGATTTGGCTGTTGCTGTGCCGTGTTAATGTGCTTGGCCTTGATTCCCGCACAAACGTCCGCCGCAGAACCGTTGCCCAACACCCAACCGCTGACCATTCAAGAGCCCCTTGATGAATACATGGTCAAAGGGATCAACAAGTTCGCGCTGCGAGAAATTGAGGAAGCGGTCGCCAAACGCGAGCAACTCTGGAAGCGAGACTATGCGAGCCGCGAAGCGTATGAAAAGAGCGTCGCCCCGAACCGCGAACGCTTCCGCGAATGCATCGGAGCCGTCGATCCGCGCATTCCGGCGGAAGGCCTGGAATTGATCACCACCACGACACAGGCGTCCCTCGTCGGCCGGGCCGAGAAATTCACCATCCACGGAGTGCGCTGGAAGGTACTCAATGACGTGACGGCCGAGGGCCTGCTACTGCAGCCCAACGGTGCTGTTATTGGCCGAGTCATCGCGTTGCCCGATGCCGATACGACCCCTGAAGCGTTCAGCGGCTTGACGACCGCAGTTCCCCCGCAAGCCCAACTGGCACGGCGTCTGGCCGAACATGGATACCAGGTGCTGGTCCCCATGTTGATCAGCCGGGACGACACCTACTCGGGCAGTCCCTACGTCCGCTACACCAATCAGCCACACCGCGAATTCCTGTATCGCCAGGCGTTTGAAATGGGCCGGCACATCATCGGTTACGAAGTCCAAAAGGTCCTCGCCGCCGTCGATCAATTCGAGTTTCTTAATAAGGAAGAAGGCAAAACACTCCCCATCGGCGTGGCCGGCGTGGGTGAAGGGGGATTGCTCGCTCTCTACAGCGCGGCACTCGATACACGCATCCAATCGGCCTATGTCAGCGGATATTTTCAGGCACGCGACGGGGTGTGGGAAGAGCCCATTTATCGCAATGTCTGGAACCTGCTGCGTGAATTTGGTGACGCGGGCATCGCCAGCCTGATTGCTCCGCGGGCCCTGGTGGTCGAAGCGGCCGGGGTGACAGAAATCGCCGGGCCCCCCGCGGTTAAAGAGGGCCGCGCTGGCGGAGCCGCACCTGGAAAGATCACGACGAACACGCTGGCGGCAGTTCGCAACGAATTCGATCGGGCGTTCCCCCACTTCGAAAAACTGAAAGTGCCGGCTCAAATTGTCCTCGCATCCAGCGGAGAAGGTGACGGCCCGCCAGGGAGTGCGCGAGCATTCGCCGCCGCGCTGCAAACGCTCGCGGGACCGAAGGAAATTGCAGCCGACGGCGCAACCCCGACGCTGGTGAAAGCCGCCTGGGGCACGGAAACGCGACAAAAACGACAGTTCGACGAACTGAATGAATTCACGCAACTGCTGCTCCGCCGTTCGGCCCGCGTTCGCGATCAGGTGTGGGCGAAAGCCGATCGCAAGAGCCCCGAAACCTGGGCCAAAACGGCTCCCGCCATGCGCGAGTTTGTCTGGCAGGAACTTTTTGGAAAACTGCCCGACTCCACCATGGCATTGAATCCTCGTAGTCGGCAGGTTCTGGATGAACCGGGATACCGTGGCTACGAAGTCGTGCTGGATGTCCACCCCGACGTCATCGCGGCTGGGATCTTGCTGCTGCCGAAAGATCTGAAGCCGGGTGAGAAGCGGCCGGTTGTCGTCTGCCAGCATGGACTCGAAGGCGTGCCGATGGACACCATCATCCGCGAAGGCCAGGGGTTCAACTACTACAGCGCGTTCGCCCATGAACTGGCGAATCGCGGCTTCATCACCTACGCACCGCAGAATCCCTACCGCGGCGAGGACAAGTTCCGCACCATCCAGCGCAAGTCCAATCCGCTTAAGCGATCGCTGTTCAGCTATATCATTCCGCAGCATGCCCGCACGCTGGAGTGGCTGTCGGGTTTGCCCAACGTGGATCCGGAACGCATTGCGTTTTATGGTTTGTCATACGGCGGCAAGACGGCTGTCCGCGTCCCGCCGATGCTGGAGAAATACTGCCTGTCGATCTGCTCGGCCGACTACAACGAATGGGTCGTCAAGAACACGACGACCGAAGCCCCCTACAGCTATGTCTTCACCAAAGAGTATGAAATCTTCGAATGGAACATGGGGCACGTGGCGAACTACGCCGAACTGTCCACATTGATGACACCACGTCCCTTCATGGTCGAACGTGGTCACTTCGACGGCGTCGCCCCCGATGAGTGGGTGGCGTGGGAATATTCCAAGGTGCGCCGCCATTACGATCTGTTGGGGCTGGGCGACAAGACCGAACTGGAAACCTTCACCGGCCCCCACAAGATCCACGGCGTCGGCACCTACGAATTCCTGCACAAGCACCTGAAGTGGCCCAAACGGTAAGGGGCCTGCGGCGGAAAGCGATTTACGTTCCTTCTGTCCTTGAAGTCCTTTCCGTCCCATTTTTAAAAGGACCTCAAGGACAGAAGGGACCAGAGGGACGTCACCTGACCGTCTTAAGCCTGCGTTGCCGCATAGTCGCGATACGATTTTTCTTCCACCAGCCGCGATCCCAGCAGTTCATTGATCTCACGTTTTAACGCCGCACGCCTGTCGTTCTGGTGATAGACCGACCGGGCCAGTTCGACAAATGTCGGCCCGAAATCCTGCTCGCGTTCGCAGTCGCGAATGTCGTCTTCGATCTGCCAGAGAGCTTCATTGACCGACATCAACTGCTCAATGAATTGATCCAGTTGGCCTATCGATTGACCCGCCGATTGGCGCACCGGTTCAAACGCCGCAGTCAGCGTCGCCAGCTCGCGCCGCACATTCGCCAGCTTGACCGGATCGTCGATCCGCGCCGACTTGATCTGCAAAATCGTGATCTTGTCGACCAGTTCGCCAATGGACGTCTCCACGAAGACGGCACTGGTGCCTGCCGATTTCGCTGGCATGGCACGTTCCTCGCGAGATGCCGTCAACAGGGGCTCGGCGTGTGCAGCCACATGGCGCTTCAGTTCCTCGGCGATGCGTTGAAAAACCGGCTCCCAGTCGCCGATGCGTGTCTGACGAAACAGACGCATCGTGGGATACCACGGAGTGTCCTCGCGGCCGACGAACCAGCGCCAGTCGGAAAGGAAAGGAATCGCCACCCAGACCGGCACCCCCAATCCCCCGGCCAGATGAGCGATCGACGTATCTGCCGTAATGACCAGATCGAGGTTCATCATTACCGCGGCAGTGTCCATGAACGCGCCGGTGTTCTCATCCAGCCGGCCATCAAATTCATCCACCTGCAGTTGGTCGGACATCTCAGCCAACTGTTCGCTACCCTTGCCGCGCTGCAGGCTATAGAGCTGAATTCCGTCGACCTGACCCAGCGGAGCGAACTGCTTCAAAGAAATCGAACGCCCCTGTGCTCCATATGTGGACGCACTCCCCTGCCAGACAATCCCAATCTTGAAGGCTGTATTGCCGCTCAGCTTCTCTTTCCAGGACTGGACGAGCTGGGGATCTGCAAACAGATACGGCACATCGCCGGGAATCGTCTCCTCTGTTGTTCCCAGGATTCCGGGCAAACTTAACAGCGGCGCATACACATCAAAGGGTGGCAGATCAGGGCCAGGAATGGGGATAAACTGATCAATCCCGGCGCACCGGCTGAAGAGGTCCTGCAAGACATGATTGCAGGCGACCACGACTCGTCCCCCGCGCGCCTTCACCAGGCATGCATACCGCATGAATTGCAGCTTGTCCCCCAGCCCTTGCTCACCATACAGCAAGATCGTTCGCCCATTGAGCGGCGATCCATCCCACCGCGGCTTATAAAACTCCGGCAGCTCGGGCCGGCGACAGACAAATCGCCATTCATACTCCGCCCACCCAGCCTGCAGATCCCCAGCCAGCAACAACGCCGTCGCGAGACTTAAGTGAGCTTCTGCAAAGTCCGGCTGCAGAGCAATCGCTTGTCGATACAAGGGAATCGCTTCTTCCAGCCGCCCCAAATCATTCAGGACGTTGGCAAGATTGTTCAGCGCGTCTGGAAAGCGGGGCTTCAAGCGTAGTGCCTGACGATAACAATCCAGCGCGGCTTCGTGTTTTCCCTGCTCGCGATAGACGATCCCCAAGTTGTTGTGCGCGACGGGATGGTCGGCCTGCAGCCCCAGAGCCTGCTGAAAGCAGGTCACGGCCTCGTCCAGTTGCCCTTGATCCTTGAGAGCAATCCCGAGGTTCAAATGGGCATCGACAAAGTCGGGCTTCAATCGCAAAGCCTGCTGAAAGGCATTGACCGCTTCCTCGATCTTGCCGAGCGACGTGTAGACATTTCCCAAATTGCCGTAGAAGGCCGCCGCCTTGGGATTCAATGCGATCGCCCGTCCAATACAGTCCGCCGCCTCGGCATGCCGACCACTCTGCGAGGCCACCACCCCCAGCAGATGCCAGGCGTCCGCATGCTTCGGTTCGGCCTGAATGATCTGCCGATACAACTGCTCAGCCTGTTCCAGGCGGCCAGATTGATGCTGCTGCACGGCAGACGCGAGGATCTGAGAGGGAGTGGCCATGCGGGCGATTATGACAACCGCCCCAAATCGCGACAAGCAGATTCAGAGTGTTGACAGGCATCCCACAACTGTTATAGTACTGTGAACACTTGGAGGCGGCATGTTCTTGCATATTGAACGCGGATCGTCAGTGCCGATCTCGCGCCAGATCACCGAGCAACTTCGAGCTCAATGTCTCGCTGGGGCACTGCGGCCGGGCGACAAACTCCCCTCGGTCCGTGAACTGGCCCAGCAACTGGCGGTCAACGTGAATACGGTGTTTCGGGTCTACGAACGGCTCGCGGCAGAGAAATTGATCGAGTTGCGACACGGTGACGGGACTTATGTCTGCCAGCCGCAGCAAGAGGCTCAGTCGCAACTCGCCACGCAACGCGAAAAATACTTCCGCGAATTTGATGCGGTCATCCAGCAGGGGGTGCTGCTGGGCCTGACGGCCGCAGACTTGCGATCACGGTTGACGGCGGTTTTGTCCAAACGAACATAGTTCCCTACTCTCTTTCTCAGTGGAAGTTCTTCCATGTCAGAATCCGCGGTTTCTGTGCAACACCTGAGCAAGACTTTCGGGACGCACGCCGTCTTGCAGGATGTGTCGTTCGAGGTTCCCGCCGGGCAGACATTTGCCCTGCTGGGACGCAATGGAGCGGGCAAGACAACCACCATTCGTGCCTTGCTGGGCCTATTGCCGCCTGACGGGGGCCAGATCAGGATCGCCGGATGTGATCCGGCCCGCGATCCGCTGGAACTGCGGCGCCGCGTCGGTTATCTCGCCGAGGACCAGTCGATGTACGGCTGGATGACGCCGGTCGAACTCTGCCGCTTTCTCGCACCGTTTTATCCACGTTGGAATGCGGCGTTGGCGAATCAATATCTCGATCGCTTCGAGTTGCCGCGGCAGGTCCGGATTGAGCGGCTGTCGAAAGGTCAATCGGTGAAGCTCGGATTGGCGGTCGCCCTGGCCCACGAACCGCAGGTCGCCATTCTCGACGATCCGGCACTCGGGTTGGATCCAATTTCTCGTAAGGAGTTCTACCGCGACCTGGTCGAGCATCTGCAAGCCGAGGGTCGGACCGTTATCTACAGCTCACATCTTCTGGCTGAAGTGGAAGCGGTCGCCGATGCCGTAGCAATCCTGGATCGGGGGCGAATCGTGCGCCACGGGGCGACTGAAGTGCTGCGAAGCGAAGTTCAACGGTTGATCCTGCCGGTCGCTGTGGCACGCCGCCGATCACCCCCGACAGGGTTATTGGATGTACGCCGTCAGGGAGACCAATTGGAGATTGTCATTGACGGAATGGAGCCGTTCATCGACGAACTGACTGCGGCGGGATTATCTCCCCAGCCCTCCACGATGACGCTCGATGACATCTTCGAAGCCTTTGTCATCGGTCGGCCGCAAGATTGGCCGACCGATGAGAGCCCATCAGGCGCGAGCGTCGTAGCCTGACTCTCCAGAGTCGGGCGATTGGTTTGCAAGACTGCGTGACTCTCGAGAGTCGAGTTACGATCACCTTACCGAGTTGACTTCCCATCATGATGCTGTCGCCTGGACTTCGCAGTTTGTTCGCCAAGGAATGGGCCGAGCGGCGTTCGACGCTGACCTGGGGTCTGATCTTCGTCGTCCTCTATGTGGGCTACTGCGTGGCCTACGAAATCGAGTACCAGACTCGGGCCCCGATTGCCGCCTACTATTCCGGCTGCAGTACAGCCCTGTGCCTGATTGCGGTCTTGATCGCGATGCCGACCGCCGCCGGTGAATACACCCGCCGGACAATCGGATTCTCGGCATCGTTACCCGTCTCCTTGCGACAGATCGCCTGGGTCCGGTTGCTCGGTGCCTGGATGTGCGTCGTGCTGCCTGTGGTTGTAGGCACCCTGGTAATCACGGTGCTGCTGACGAGCGGTGTGATCGAACAAGCAGGACTTCGCGGACCAACCCAAGATTCGCTCACCAGCCGCGCCAGCCTGTCACCCGTTGCGGCGATCGGCGTTCTCTGGACCACGACAGCCATCACGCTCGCCGCGGTCATGGAACTGTTGGCCCTCTTGTCGCTCATTGGAACTTTTTGCCGGAGTGAACGCCAAGTCGGATTCTGGGGGGCGATCGTATTTTTCATTTGGATGATTCTCATGTCGATTTCGCAGTTGGTGACTCAGCCGCTATTGGCCAGTAGCGTGGGAATTTTCTGTCCGGATTCCCTCGCCATGAATTGGGGCTATGAGCTGGTGGATGGCTCATCCTACGGCGACCTGGAGTTAGGCCCGTCGATCTGGGGACCGCTCTGCGGTAGCCTGATCGTAACCGGGTTGCTGGGCTATGGATTTGCCCGGCGTTATGGAGGTCAGCGCAGAGAGGCACTCGCCGCATCAGCCATGTCTCGCCGTTGGAGGTTGCCGAAACTGCTGTCGCCCGGCCAATTCCTGCTCCCCGGCCGTACCGGAGCCCTGGTCTGGGCCAACTTGCGACAATCGCTACCACTTTGTCTGGCGGGCCTGACTCTTGCGATCTTGCTGACCATCAGTCAGCTCGACCACACCACGCCTGTCATCAATCAACTTGGAGATGACGCGGCGGTACCGCCGTTGCTTTCCAATTTGGCCGCGCAGCTTGCCAGCTATACTTGGTTCGTGGGATTTTTGTGGAGCGCGCTGGTCGGGGCGGGGGTCTTCTCTGCCGAACTCGAACCTGGCTTGCAACAGTTCTGGCGTACGCGACCCATTCCGCCCGCTACGTGGTTCTGGACCAAGTTCCTGGTCGGACTAGCCGCAGTCTTGATTGTGCTGGACGGATTCCCCGCCCTGATCGGATGGAAGTCGTCCCTGACGACGATGGGGCAGACCGGATTCGCCTACCTCGCCTGTATTCCACTCATTCATGCCCAGGTCTATGCCGTGGCAGTGGCGGCGGTGTGCTGGCTAAGACGTCCAGTGGCAGCCGCAGCCATTGCACTCCTGTTCTTTATGCTCGCAGACGCGGTGACGAAATCGATCCCGGGACAAGTCGGCCTCGATACGCTTTCTGTGTATGACAACTTGATGTTAGACGAAATGAAGGGCCCTCTTGATCTCATGAGTCATGGTTACCCCTTGGTCTATGGGATTGTCATCGTCGTAATCATCGGCGCCACGCTGATGGCACACCGCGCCGCTGCAACGAACGTCAATTGAAATTTAAGCCGGCCATTCCAATTAATTCTCCTGCGAGGCCACTGATGTCACGTCTCCGACACACCCTTCAACTTGCAGTCGTCTTGGTGCTAAACGCGATCCAAGGTGTCGCCACAGCGGCAGAGGCCCCGACGCTGCTGGAGATTGCCAGTGGGATGACGCGTCGCAAATACATGCAGATCACCGATCTGGAAGTGCGATTCAGAACACAGATGACACGGACCGATTTTTATTACGAGCTCACTGATTTCAAAACGCAGTTGCAGGCTCAAACATCGCGTCGGTCTGCCAGCGCGCTACGCGAGCCACGAACGGAAACAAGCATCTACGAGTTGCGAGAGCACTTGCCGCACAAGTTGCATCAACGGATGTGGTCGCGATTCGCGGAAGATGGCTCCCTGTTGACCATGCATGCCTGCGACGGCACCGTCTATCGCTGGTATCAGCGGAGCAACGCCCCGGGCTCACGGGCCAGCTTGTCGGCTGGGAAGCGAGATGTCCCACAACCTTTCTTTCGTCCGGAAGATATCGGCGAGGTGTTGGGCAAACCCTTGATCGGCCCGCTCGACGACCCTCAATTTCGGTCCAAGATCCTCAACACGCGCGTGGTGGGCGGAGAGCAACTCGTCGACCTGGAAGTGATCAACGAATACCCGGCTGCGGACAAGTCTGGGATCTGGATGCGCAAATCCCAGGCGACGATCAATGTGTCTCGTCAGTGCTGGCCCGTGTTCGTGAAGACCGAATGGGGTCCGTCAGCGACCGCGAAACGTCAAAGTGCGGTAGGGCCGTTATCGCAAGAGATCACAGCGACCGGCTGGCTCGATTCGGGTGGCATGAGCTACCCCCGGCACATCGAGGTTCGCCAGTTTGAGTCCCTGCCCGACACGGCGGAACGCCCCTTACCAGAAGGAACACAGCGGGCTCTTCAACTCTGCTATACCCAGACGATTGATATCGAGAAGGTCGCGATCAACGCAGGAATCCCCAATGCGGCCTTCAGTCCGCAGTTTCCCGTTGGTGAGATCTACCGGGATGGTCGCGACGACAAAAACTACGAAGTCGATCCGACAGGCAAGTCGATCGCCTATGTCCCCCGACCACGGGGACTGCGCGGTGCGGTCTTCGTTTATCACGTGTGTTGGATGACTGCATTGGCAGCTTATGGGATCTGGCGCAACCGGACCGCCACGTAGGACGTGGCACTCCTGCCCGTCTTCAATTCCGAAGTTCCCGACCTACCAGGAGCAAGGACTCATTCGCTCCACTCCAACCCACCTGGCAATTGCATCGCCGCATATTCGAAATGCAGCACGCGACGATGACACGGCTGCGTGGCGGCGGCTGAACTGTGCAGCAACAAGGGTCGCAGAAACAGGGCGTCACCCGCTCGAGCGGTACATGTCGTTACCGGCATTTGGGAACGCCAATGTTCCGTCTGGGTGTCGTTCAAGCGACCTTCCCGATGACTGCCTGAAATGACTTTCAAGGCCCCGTTCTTGGCGGGGCAATCATCGAGATGCACGCGCACGGCGAGGATCTGTTCCATAATTCCAGCAGGCGGCTGGACGTGCGGCACGCCATCCTTTTCGGACCACGCTTCATAACCGGGAACCACACGACGTTCCTGCACGGCAATGGCAATGTCCTGATGCCAGGGGACCGCCCAATTGGCGGCTTCGGTCTTGTCGAACAAGATCCCCTTGACTGGTTTGGCTGCGGGGCCCAGGACCGATTTAACGCGGTCCAAAATCGCGGCCGATAACGCCAACTCGCGCGCTGCGGGCATCAATCGCATCAGATTTCGCAGGCCATAGGCACTCCCGCGACGCGAGAGCGCCTGGGGATGCTGCACGGCCAGATCGCACGCGGAACGCAACGCCTCTACGCCGGCCGGATCGATCAATCCGGGGATCAGAGCCCAGCCAGACTCAGTGATCTGATTCTGAAACATAGGTTGAGCCTGGAAAGCCGCGTGCTTGAGCCGTCGCCGCTGGCTCAGTGGTTAAACGATTCAGGAGCCGCTCGACTCGGATAACCGGGAGCCAACGGCGACCGCAGCCTACGCGTCATTTCGCCTTCGCCAGGATCTCATGCAGCACACGCGGTGGCGACATTGGCAACTGCGTCATCCGCACTCCGATCGCGTTGTAAATCGCGTTGGCGAGCGCCGCGGGGGGCGGCACGATCGGCACTTCTCCCACGCCGCGGACTCCATAGGGATGACCGGGATTCGGGACCTCGACGATGATCGCTTCAATCATCGGCAGATCCAGGCACGTGGGCATGCGGTAGTCCAGGAAGGTGGAGTTTCGCATGACGCCGCTTTGATCGTAGAAATACTCTTCGTTCAAACCCCAGCCAATGCCCTGCACCGCACCACCCTGAATCTGTCCCTCGACATAAGCGGGATGAATGGCCGTCCCGACGTCTTGCGACGCCGTGTACCGCAGGATGGTCACCTTGCCGGTGTCGGGATCGACTTCCACGTCAACGCAGTGCGTAGCAAATGCCCCACCCGGACATTGCGGATCCGCCGACCCGCGACCGACGATTGGCTCGCCATGCTTGCTGATCGCCAGGACGAGATCCTTGAAGCTGAGCCGCTTACCATCAGGCCCGCTGACTCCGCCGTTCTCGTATTTCACCTGGTCGGCGGGCACCTCCCACAAGTCGGCCGCACGTTGAGTCATCTGACGCGCAATATCGCGTGCCGCTTCGTAGGCCGCCCAACCCGTCGCGAACGTCACTCGGCTGCCACCGGTGACATCGGTGTAGCCCACGCTGTCAGTGTCACCGACGGTCGGAATGATTTGATCGACAGAAATCCCCAGCGTTTCCGCGAACTGCATGGCGATGCCCGTCCGCGAGCCACCGATGTCAGTCGAGCCTTCCACCAGGGCCACGCTGCCGTCGAAATTGACCGTCGCCGTCGCGGCCGATTTCAGACCACAGTTGAACCAGAAACCGGAAGCGATCCCGCGACCCCGGTTCTTGCCCGTCAGAGGCGTCTTCCAGTGATCGCTGTTTTGAATCGCTTCGAGCGATTCAATCATTCCGATGCGCGGATAGACAGGCCCGTCCACTCGTCGGCTGCCTTCCTTCACACCATTCTTGAGGCGAAATTCCATCGGACAGATCTTCAACTTCTCGCAGATCTCGTCGATGACGGTTTCGGTTGCCATCGCGGCATTCGTCGCTCCGGGAGCGCGATAGGCATTCGTGCGCGGCTTGTTGACGCAGACGTCAAAGCCGTCGACCTTGCCATTCGGAATGTCATAACAGGCGAAGACGCACATCGCACCGGCGCCGATCGGCGAACCGGGATAGGCACCCGCTTCGTAGGCCATGTAGGCTTCCGCCGCGGTGATCTTGCCGTTGGCATCGGCGCCCATTTTCACGCGGATATAGGAACCCGGCGTCGGGCCGGTCCCTTCGAAGCAGTCGGCCCGATTCATGATGATCTTGACCGGCCGACCCGTCTTCCGGGACAGGATCGCGGCCACCGGTTCCAGATACACCGAGACCTTGCCGCCAAATCCGCCGCCGATTTCCATCGGGATGACTTTGACCTTGCCCACGGGGATATGGCACAGTTCTGCCACCTGTTGCCGGGCCGTGAAGGAACCCTGCGTGCTGCACCAGACGGTCACATTGCCGTCGGAATTCCACATCGCCGTGCCATTGTGCGGTTCGATATAGCCCTGATGCACCGTGGCCGTGTTGAATTCCCGTTCGACAATGACCTTGGCCGCTTTGAATCCCGCCGCGAGATCGCCTGTTTCAAACCGGAAGTGCTTGGCGACGTTACTGAGTGTCTTGGTTTCTTCACCCAGCGAGTTCGTAAAGACGTTGGAGTGCAGCAGGGGCGCATCGGGTTTCATCGCCTCGGGAGCGGTCAGGACCGGCTTCAAGACTTCGTAGTCCACCTTGATCAGCTTGCAGGCTTCTTCGGCAATGTTAATCGTGTCGGCAGCAACGGCAGCGACCGCGTGGCCTCGATAGAGAACCTTGGGCCCCGCCAGGGTATTGTGCCGCAAATGCTGCAGATTCACGGCCCCTTCACCCAGTTCGGCGATCTTGTTTTCGGCGTCGGGAAAATCGTCGCACACCGCAACGGCATGGACTCCCGGCAGCTTGAGGGCGGCGGAATAGTCGATCGATTTGATGTTGGCATGAGCGTGCGGGCTGCGGAGCATCACCCCGTACAACATGCCAGTCAACCGGATGTCTCCGCCATACTTGGCCCGGCCGGTGACTTTATCGACGCCATCATGACGAATCGGGCGAGTGCCAATAACGGTGTATTTGTTGCCGGGAGTGGCTTCGGTGGTCGACATAGAAATATCCTTTTCCAAGGCGAGCGTCCGGCGTAAGCCGGATGGTTGTTATACGGTCTCGGCAAGATTCAAGCGGGCCATTTTTTCGCCCTAAACCTCTTCGTGTCCTTTGTGTCCTTCTGTAAAGAATCATTGAAACAGAAGCACATAAAGATCAGGAAGTATGATCCAAACATTTCCGGTTTGAGTTGAGTCGAATATTATTGTCACTCGCCAACAACCATCCGGCTTACGCCGGACGCTCGCCTGACAAGGAATTATACTTTGGCCTCACAGCAGCTGCTCATCTTGCCGGCCGCGTCCTGCACCGCGCGGACGATCTTGTCGTAGCCCGTGCAGCGACACAGGTTGCCAGCCAGATAGAACCGGATGTCGTGTTCGCTGGGATTGGGGTTTTCTGCGAGCAGTGACTTCGACTGCATGATGAAGCCGGGGGTGCAGATCCCGCATTGCAGAGCCGCGTTGTTGAGGAACGCATCCTGCAGCGGATGCAGCGTGCCATTGCAGGCGACACCTTCAATAGTTTCGACAGTCGCCCCGTCGACTTCCACCGCCAGCACCAGGCAACTGACAACCGGCCGGCCGTTCAATTGCACGGTACAGGCTCCGCAGTTGCCGTTGGAACAGCCTTCCTTCGTTCCCGTCATGTCGAGAGTGTCACGCAGGACTTCCAGCAACGTCTGTCGCGGCTCACACAGAAAGTCTCGCTGAGTGCCATTAATGGTCGTGCTGACAATGCGTTTTTTGGCCATGAATTGATTTCCTGAAAACTTTGCGTTGATCGCAATGTTGCTATACTGGTCGCCAATTTCTTACTTGCCACCGCGGGCCCGTTCCACGGCTTGCTGGATCACTCGGGCGGTCAGAATTCCCGTCACGTGTTTGCGAAATTCAATCGTGCCCCGCATATCATCAATGGGGGTGGCGATGGCTCGCGCGGCTTCGCCTGCCTTTTGAATCGTCGCTTCTGATACTGGTTGACCAATCAACGCCTTGGCCGCTGCTTCTGCCACCAGCGGTTTGGCTGCTACGGCACCCAAGGCAATCTTGGCCGCGACAAAATTCTGCCCAGCCGCGTCCAGCGTGACGGAAACTCCGACGCCGACGACCGCGATATCCATTTCGTTGCGCGGGATAAATCGCTGATAGGCCGAACCGCTCTTCGCCGCCCGAGCGGGCAGTTTCAGTTCGACGACGAACTCGCCCGGTTCGAGGATGTTCTTACCGGGCCCCGTGCAGAAAGTATCGACCGAGACTTCACGCGTCCCCTGCGGGCCAGCAATGACGACGATGGCACCCAAGGCGATCAGCGACGGGGTCGAATCGGCGGCCGGACCCGAATTGCACAGGTTGCCCCCGATGCTCGCCCGGCTTTGAATTTGAATGCCGCCAATAATCGCCGCGCTATCCGTCAACGCCGTGTAGGCTGCGGTCACCTTGGGATCATGGTACAGCCGGTAACAGGGCACGGCCGCACCGATTCGCAACCCATTGGCGGACCACTCCAGTACCGTCAATTCGGGAATCTTTTTGATATCGACGACTAAATCGGGAGTCAGCCGCCCGACTCGCACCTGGTCGATCAAATCGGTCCCGCCAGCCATCGGGCGGGCCGCACCCTTATGCGATTGCAGCAACTGCACGGCCTCGGCGACCGTCGTGGGTGCGGCATAGTCAAAATCACGCATCGGAGACAAACCTTTCGGCTGAAAACCGCAGCCGGAACGGTGAGAAGTTGATACCAGAAACACCGAATAGCTAGGTTAGCGTGGGCTTGAAAACTAACAAGGCATAAGGGGTGACCATTTCGGCGCGAGACACAATCGTAGAGCGCGAGACACGTTCATGGCAGACAGTTATTCGGCCCGTAAGATGGGCACTCCTGTCCGTCTTTTTCCATAAGAATGCCACAAGCGACGGGCAGGAGTGCCCGTCTACGGCGAACTTCTACGCCTTCTTAATCGCCAGAATCTTGTCCATCCGCGTCGAAATATCGGTCAAGCGATCCTTGCCGCCCCCCTGCACTTCTGCGGTGCCCCAGATGTCGGTGATGCCGACTTCGCCCAGCGTTTTCAAAACGAGCGGCCAATCGGCATCCCCTTCTCCCAACGGAGCAGTGAAACCGGCATAGGGCCCCTTCTTGTCGCGCAGGCTGCGGCTGTAATCTTTCACGTCGACCTTCAGGATCCGCTTGCCGAGCGTCTTGATCCATTGCTCGGGCCAGCCGTAATTGATGACGTTGCCCACGTCAAAGTAGGCCCCCACTTGCGGATTCTGGAATTCGTCGATGTAGCGGGCGAATTCCAGGGGACTCAGCAGGAACATGTTCCAGACGTTTTCAAATGCAATCTTGATCCCCAACTCAGTCGCCAGCGGCAGCGCCTTCTTGATTTCTTCCTGAGTCCGCGTGTAGGCGTCGGCATAGGAGATCTCCTTATTGACGACTCCCACGACCAACAACACCGTCGTGCCACCGTAGGCCTTGGAATCCTTGATCGCCTGCAACAGGCCATTCAACCCGTTCTCGCGGACCTTGGGGTCAGGATGCGACAGCGGTTGCGACCAATGGGTAAAGCTGACGACGCCGTGGATATTGAGGCCCGTTTCATCGCGCGCCTTCAAGACTTCGTCGTGCTTCAACGGGGGACCATCGACATCGATCCCCTGAAAACCGCATTCCTTGACGAGCTTGAATTTCTCGAGGACCGACGTCCCCTGCACCATGCTCAGCTTGACGGCCTTTTTGAACACCACGGCCGGCGCTGCCGTTTCTTGAGCCAGCGCGGTCGATGCGATCCCGGTGAAGGCCGATGCGGCCAGAGCGGAAGCCGCCAGGGCAACTCCCGATTCCTGCAGGAATTCACGGCGATTGACGGGCAGAAGCATGGGAGATTCTCCTCGGCGAAGTTCATCAAGAGGGACGTGTTAAGCAACGAGTATATCGTGAGTCGACGGGTGGCGCGTAGCGTGCAGGGAGGAGGGGAAATGACGAATGTCTAATGACTAATGTCTAAAAGGAAGAAGACTGCGAAAGCAAATCACTCACCAGCCAGAACCAAGGATCAATGACAAAGGACAAAGGACAAAGGACAAAGGACAAAGGACAAAGGACCAATCTGGCACATCTTCTGCTATATCTTCCTTTTGAGACGTGAACTCGGCCCAGAATGTGTCGAATTTGGCAGATTGACGCTGCACAGCGTGCTGCCGATTTGACATCCCGTTAAAATTCACCACAATCCAAGCTGTTACAGCCCATCCATGCCATGCCCACCACTATGCCCGAAACCGATTTGTATCAAGTCCTGGGGGTCGCCAAGACCGCGACGCAGGATGAAATCAAGAAGGCCTATCGCAAGCTGACCCGGAAATATCATCCGGACGTCAACCCGGACAATCCGTCGGCCGAGGCCAAATTCAAAGAGGTCCAGAATGCCTTCGATATCCTGAGTGACGCAGAGAAACGCAAACAGTACGACACGTTCGGCCGAACGATGCCGGGCGGCGGGTTCCCGGGTGGCGGAGGATTTCCCGGTGGCGGTCAGACGTTCAATTGGGGCCAGGGGGGACCGGGGGGGACCGTTGATTTCGAAAGCGTGCTCGGCGATCTGTTCGGAGGGGGTGGCCCGGGACGTGGTGCCAGCGGCCGGTCGCGGCGGGGTCGAGCTGGCCAGGATGTGCAGTTGGAAGTTGACATTCCCTTCCGGATCGCTGTCGAAGGGGGCAGCTACGAGCTGCAATTCGAACGCGCGGGCCAGCCGGAACGGCTGATGGTGAAGATCCCGGCTGGAGTCGATACAGGCTCAGTCGTGCGTCTGGGGGGCCAGGGTGAACCGGGCGTCGGTGGCGGCCCGCCGGGTGACTTGCTGGTCAAGATGAACGTCGCCCCCGATCCGGTCTTTCGGCGCGACGGGCAGAATCTGTTGATCGATCTGCCTTTGACCATTGCCGAAGCCGTCCTGGGGACCAAAATCGAAGTCCCGACGATCCACGAGGGCCTGGTCACACTGACCATTCCGCCGGGAACTTCCAGCGGTGCCAAGCTGCGGTTGCGTGGCAAAGGTGTCCCCGACCGGCAATCGGGCCAGCGCGGGGATCAGCATGTCGTCGTCAAGATTGTCGTCCCGAAGAAAATCGACGAGGCCGCAGAGAAGGCATTGAAACAGTTCGACAGTCTGACGTCGGTGAATCCGCGTTCCGGGTGGTAAGAGCGACGCCATGTAGCCGCATTCGCCAGAATGCGGGAGCGTAATACACGAACGCCCGCATTCTGGCGAATGCGGCTACAGACCTGAGATCAACCATGCCTGTGCTTCCCGCCGTCTGGATCGTCGCCAAACGCGGTCGACCGGCAACCGGGCGCGGACGATTATCAATGAACCAGCCGGGCCGCTGGTGCGTCTGGATTTGGGGCGTGTTGCTTCCCGGCGCTCTGTTGGCGGCGGATCCGCCCGTAGATCCGACCACTTCCAAGCCAGCGGCGGTGCAAGCCGCACCAGACGAACAACCTGTCGCCGAAAACGACAAACCCGTCAAACCACCCCCCACTTTGGAACAAAAGCGAAAGGTCGTGGTGTTGACGTCGCTGGTCATCGTCGGGATTCTGGCGGTCTTGCTGTGCCTGTTATTATGGATCGTCTGGTGGAGTCGCAGGACTCATCGACTGTTGCGAGCCCCCTTGCCGGCGGCCAATCGGGGAGATGAATTGTGGTATCTGAAGGCGAAACGCCCCCCCAACCAGACCCCCGACGCAACAGCACCGGACAGCCCCCCAGCACCTCCCGCGACGTGACAGACCTCCGTTTCCGAGCGACTCAGCACCTACGCCGCGGTGCCGATTTTGAACGCATCTACGCTCGGCAATGCCGCGGCAGCGATCAACATTTGTTGATCTTCGCGGACAGCAACCAACTGTCATGCACCCGCATCGGTCTGAGTGTTTCCAAGAAGCACGGCTCGGCGGTCCGACGCAACCGCTTAAAGCGTCTACTGCGCGAAGCATTCCGCCTGACCCAGCACGAGTTGCCGCAGGGACTCGACCTGATCCTGATCCCCCGCCAGGGCATCGCCAGCACCCTGGCCGACTACCAACAATCCCTCGCCCGATCCGTCAAATACATCAGCCGAAAGCTGACCCCAAGATGAAAACCGTGCTGCGTTGGTTGTGGTTTTTGCCTGCGAATGTGGCGATTGGCATGGTGCGGGTCTACCAGTGGACTCTCAGCCCGATCATCGGCCGGCAATGCCGATTTCAACCGACTTGCAGCAATTACTACATCGAGGCGGTCAAGAAATACGGCGTCGTGTCCGGTTCCTGGCGAGGTGCCAAACGGATCTGCCGCTGCCATCCGTTTCATCCGGGAGGGTACGACCCGCCGTAAGGCATGATTGGTAAATCGTTCAAGGGCGAATACGACTTAATTGAGAACGATTCGGCCCCCCTCGCCCTGGTACTCCGGGGAGAGGGAACGGGGGTGAGGGGCTTTTCGAGCGTTATTCAATCGGCTGTTCAAAACCGACGTTTTCTTGGAATTTATGAGCTCACGTCGATTATTGATCGTACCCCTCACCCCCAGCCCCTTGTATCTTGAAATCTGATGATTCATTCGATCATATGGAACACGGCTTGGCTAAGCCTGCAAAGCGTCGCAATGCGGGTAGCGCCAAGTCGGCCGGTGACAGATCGTCTGCCCCTGGGTCTTCCGAGGCCG
>CAMAVF010000057.1 GCA_945861445.1 Planctomicrobium piriforme
CAGCCGAGATTCACATGCTGGCAATTGTCGATCGTAGTGCCGGTGGCGTGATCCACGAACGAACTCGCTCGTCCCCCCAACCGCGGCCGCGATTCCAGCAATGTAATTCGCTGCCCCGGACCTGCCAACGCGGCCGCGGCAGCCATCCCCGCCAAGCCACCACCGATAATCAAGATGTCAGGCATGGAGCAGGCGTTCGCACGGAGGCATTAACAGAGGTCAGAGGCCACGTTACCTCGCCATACTAGCCCGAAGCGCCAGCGAGTGCATCTCCCTCCCAAGTAGGGTGGGCACACTCTTGCCCGTCTCCCATGCCTTCAGTCGGAAGACCTCGCAGTTATTACTCTGAAATTCAAGAGGAAAATTCATCCACAGATTTCGCAGATGACGCAGATAAATTCCCCTCATCTTCATCTGCGTCATCTGCGAAATCTGTGGATACTTCCCTCCTCAATAAGCAACATTATTTAGAGCCGGTAGCCGTCACGTGGATAGTCCTGGACGGGCAAGAGTGCCCATCTACACCGGCGGCGGCAACGGCGCGATCGATCGCGTCCCTTTGCCGTGTCGCGCTTTGAGATCAAACAACCCGAAGATCTCGGACGCATTCAGGCTCAACGAGATATTCGTGTTGTCACCATCACCCAGCACGGCGGCGAAGATCTTCCGCTTCTCACTCAACACCCGATCAATGCGCTCTTCGATCGTGTCCTTCGAAATGAATTTCGTGACAATCACCTGCGTCTTCTGACCGATGCGATGAGCCCGGTTAATTGCCTGATCTTCGACCGCCGGATTCCACCAGCGATCGAACAGGAACACATAACCCGCAAACTGCAGATTCAGCCCCACGGCACCGGTCGCATAGCTCATCATCAGCAACGGACGATCGTTGGCATTCTTGAATTCCGCGAGAATCGGTTCCCGCTTCTTCGGTGGAATTCCGCCGTGATACACCAACGGATTGAAACGCGCCAGCTTCTCTTCAAGGAAGCCGATCGTCTTGGTCCACTGGCTGAACAGGATCGCCTTGCCGCCGCTGGCAGCAATCTCTTCCATGTCGGCTTCCAACCGTTCCAGCTTGGCACTTTCGCCCGTCACCGGTTCGTAATTGGTAATCTGTTTTAGCCGCAGTACCAGTTCGAACACGTGCTGCACCGAGATGGAATCGCCCATGGAATTGAGCTGCACGATTCCGTCTTTCTCAGCCATATCGTAAGCCATCTTCTGTGCGGGCCCGAGTTCCAGAATCTCATCCCGGTCAAATCGCGGGGGCAAGTCCTTCATGACCAGATCTTTGGTCCGTCGCAGGACGTAACTCTTCGATAACTTCTGCAACTGCCGCAAGTCGGGGCAGGTGCTCTCGGGAATCACTTCCATGAACTCATAGAGAGAGGCCATTTCTTCCGGACGGTTTTCGATCGGCGTACCAGTCAGAGCCCAACTGCGTTTCCGCGGGATGCTGCGCGCGGTGACTGCCGTCCGTGAGCCCCGATTCTTGATCCGCTGCGCCTCATCCAGAATCAACAGATCGAACTTGGGCGGATCGTCCGCCAGCATGTCGAAGTCGCGGCCGAGGACCTCGTAATTGGCCAGCAGAATCGGCACGCCGGGCATCGTCCATTGCAGCTTGCGGTGATTTGAATCTCCTTCGATCGTGACGATGGGCAGTTCCTCGGCCCACGCCTTGAACTCACGCTGCCAGTTCGGAATCAGCGGCTTCGGGCAGACCAACAGGATGCGATTCACCTGCCCGGCCCGCAGCAACAGTCGCATGGCGGTGATGGTCTGCATGGTCTTGCCCAGCCCCATTTCGTCCGCCAGCAATGCGGCCTGTTGAGCAAACAGCCACGCAATGCCCTCGTACTGATAGGGGAAGGGTTCAAAGGGCATGATCAGTTCCTGCCCTTTCAGCCACGTTTCCAGCGGCGGCTGTAAGAGATAGAACAGCCGGTCTTCGATCGAGACCGCATCCTTCGGCGGCTTGACCTTGGTCCGCCTCTCCGGGACTGCGGGGTCGGGGGCAGGAACTTGGCCTTCCTGCAATGCCCCTGGTGGCAGCAGGTCAATCAGATCGGCTGCCGACGGCCCGTTGCCTTCACCGCCTCCCGATCCTGCCGCAGACTTTTCCGGCTTCGGAGCGAGAAATTCAAACCCCTCGGGAAACGTCAGGCCGAACGTCGGCACCTTGCCCCAGTACGGCGTCCACTTGGTCGTGGGCTGACCTTTGGAAAACAACGGAACAGTCATCACCTGCACGCCATTGGAGGTACCGCGTTGCAACGCACTGTTGAACCCGGCAATGTGAATCTGAGGCCTAAAGCCGAGATCCACGTCGACACATTCGACGCCATTGCCCGAGACGTCCGTGGCGGGATGAGGTGCGGTCTCAATGACAGAAGGATCAGGGCGGGGGCCTGTTCCGGCCTCCGCGGCGAGTTGTTCATTCACAAACTGCCGCGCGAACTGCTGCGGGTCGAAGTGCGGGCGCGGGATGACTTCAGAGGGAGTCGTCGAATCGCCTACCAGCAGATTCTTCTGAGTCGCGGGAGATGAATCGGACATGTGTATTCCGCCTCTGATCAATCCATTAGGAGGTCGGGACAAATCCGGATCAGCAGTGGCTGATGAGCGTCTTGAAAAAAACTATTTCCCGTTCTTCACCGTCTCCAGCAACGCTTCACGGACCCGTTCAAACGGCTCGCGCATGTCGGCGTCTTTCGGGACTTGCGTCGTCTGAGTCTCCAACTCTCCCCGATCGCTGGTGTGACCTGAATGGACGCGAAACCATTGCCGGCCGATCTTGAATCCCGATTCTGTCTCCGAGGCCACTTTCTCTGACTGATCCGCATCCAGACAACCCACCGGCATCGCCACGTGATTGCGCAGTTCGAGGATCTCGGACCGTTCGGTGAGGATCAAATGGGGCTTCACGCCGACCTTCTCCACGAGCGTCCGGGCAATCACTTCGCCCATCACATACGGCCCCAACGTCAATCCGTACAGAATCTCCTGCGTCCGATTCGGCTTCAGCGGGGCGGTACACTGAAATTCCAGCGGCCGGCCGTGTCGGTTCGTGATCAACAGACCGCCGACGAAACCCTGGTCAGGAACTTCCATCGCAGTTAGAAACCCGAGGCGGAACTGATCTTTTTTTTCCGTCGCGGACATGCGTGTTCTTCTCCCCGGTCGTCCATCAAGAGATGCGTCGGTCTCCGCCGTATGCAGCACGGAGGAAGCTCCCCCATGAAATCGGCCCTTCGGCCGCAGTGACTTGAACCCTGCTCGCCTCCTCACGGAGCATTTGAAGGAACTCGTTCTAAAAGGTAATCCTCGCCGTAAGTTCCGATAAATTAAGAAGTAACGCAACTTTCCAAGATTCGACTATGGAAGCGCCTGCCTGCCTGTCATAAACGCGACAAGACGACGGGCCGGAAGCCTCGCCCACGCTACACGAGTTGCTTGACCGCCGGTACGATGAGATTGCTTCACACATGAAGGGTTTCCCCGCTGGCAATTCGGCGAGATCCTACAGCTCCATCATCCAAACAGTTGAGCCTCATCCGTGCCCGCACCGCTGCCCGCCTCGAATCCGATGGTCCTTCCCGAGCGACTGAACCGGGCGGCCCTGCAGCGCCGGCAACTGGTTCGCCTGCGGGCGTTGTTGACGGAAATTCTTCCCAGCAATGCCTTTTGGACGAAACACTTGTCGGCGGCGGGAGTGGGTCTGGCGGATATTCAATCACTGGAAGATTTGAGCAAGGTCCCGCTGATCGCTAAGCAGGAAATCGCCGCCGACCAAGCCGCAAATCCTCCCTACGGGACCAATCTGACGTACCCCGTTTCTGCCTACTCGCGGATGCATCAGACATCAGGCACAACCGGAGAGCCTCTGAGATGGTTGGATGTCCCGCGCAGTTGGGGTGGGTTTCTCGAGAACTGGGCTCAGATTTACCGGATGATCGGTTTGACCCCAGAAGACCGGCTGTGCTTCCCGTTTTCGTTTGGGCCGTTTCTGGGGTTCTGGGCCGCCTTTGACGGTGCGGCAAAACTGGGGAACTTGTGCCTTTCTGCGGGGGGACTGAGCAGTCCAGCCCGCTTGCAGATGATTTTCGATCATCAAGCGACACTCGTTTGCTGCACGCCGACTTATGCGTTGCGATTGGCCGAAGTCGCGCAGGAACTGGGGTTTGATCTCGCTACGAGCGCGGTTCGCGGATTGATTGTCGCGGGCGAACCCGGGGGTTGTCTGCCCACCCTGCGGCAGCAGTTGGAAACGGCCTGGGGGGCTCGCGTCTTCGACCACTGGGGGATGACGGAACTGGGACCATTGGCGACGGAAAGCGTTGGCTATCGCGGTGGGATGTACGTCCTGGAATCCGAATGCATCGCCGAGATCATTGATCCTGAGACGACCCAACCCGTGTCCCCTGGCGAACCAGGCGAACTGGTCATCACCAACCTGGGCCGCTGGGGAAGCCCGCTGTTGCGCTATCGCACCGGCGACATCGTGCGTGCCGATACCGACCCCAGTCCCGACGGCTACGAACTGCTGCGGCTCAAAGGGGGCATCCTCGGCCGGTCGGATGACATGCTGACGATTCGTGGCAATAACTTTTATCCCAGTGCCTTGGAAGAATGGCTGCGACAGATCCCGCAGATCGCCGAGTACCGCATCACCCTGCGCGATCAGAAGGCCATGCAGCATCTGGAAGTCGAGATCGAACCCGACGCCGCGTCGCACAGCCCCGAATCTCAAGCAGCCCTCATCGAGCAAGTCGTGCAAGTCTTTAAGTCCCGGCTGAACTTTCAGGTCCAGGTCACGTCCGTCGCCCCCAACACCCTGCCACGCTTCGAAATGAAGGGCAAACGCTTTCACAAAGCCTGATCGCAATAACGGCCCAGCGCGAAATCATAAGTCCCATGTGTCCCATCTGTCCCATAAGTCCCATGCATTCGAATGGGACTTACGGGACGGATGGGATTTATGATTCCGATTGCAACCGACAACATTGACACCCACAACCCGCCAGACCACACTCTTCAGGAACCCTTCCAGGAGAGCGTCTCATGAAATCCTGTCTGCAGTATCGCTGCGCGTTCATCGCAGGTTGTTGGACCCTTGTCAGTGCCCTGTCTTTCGCCCCGGCGGCCGATCCCGCTCAAGGCGCCCGCCCGGGAACCCTGCCCACTGACGCCCAGGGGAAAGCTCTCAATTTCGATTTTGAAACCGGCACCCTGCAGGACTGGACCGCCGAAGGCAAGGCGTTCCTCAAACAACCGGTGGAAGGGGATCTCGTCCACAAACGCCGGTCGGATATGAACAGCCAGCATGCCGGTAAGTTCTGGATTGGCGGCTATGAAATTGCCGAGGACCGGCCCACCGGGACGCTGACTTCCGTGCCGTTTGTCGTGAAACAACCGTTCGCCAGCTTCCTGGTTGCTGGTGGGCCGACCGACAAGACGTGTGTTGAACTGGTCGCCAAACAGGGTGACACAGTGATTCACCGTGTTCCCGGAAATGAATCGGAGAACATGGCGCCCGTGGCCGTCGATCTGACGGCTTATGTCGGCAAAGAGATCTTCATTCGCCTGGTCGACCGCAACAATGGTCACTGGGGACATCTCAATTTTGACGACTTCCGCTTCCATGAGAAGAAGCCAGATTACCCCCAGCGTGAGGCCCCACTGCAGCCCGATGTGTTCGCCCATGCCGGACTGTCTCCGGCCGAAGCCGCCAAGGCGATGAAGGTTCCGCCCGGCTTCCAGGTGACGCTGTTCGCCGGCGAACCCGACGTCCAGCAGCCGATTGCGATGGCCTTCGACGACCGCGGCCGACTCTGGGTGGCCGAGGCCTTTTCGTACCCGATCCGCCTGCCTGATGATCAGGCCAAGGACCGGATCGTGATCTTCGAGGACAAGGATCAGGACGGCAAGTTTGATACCCGCAAAGTCTTCACGGATAAGCTCAACCTGGTGAGTGGTCTGGAACTCGGCTTTGGCGGCGTCTATGTCGGTGCGGCACCCAATCTGTTGTTCATTCCGGACGCGAATTACGACGACGTGCCCGATGGCCCCCCGACAGTGCTGCTCGACGGCTGGGGCTATCAAGATACCCACGAAACGCTGAACTCGTTCATCTGGGGCCCGGACGGCTGGCTCTATGGTTGCCACGGCGTGTTCACGCACTCGCGCGTTGGCAAGCCGGGAGCACCGAAAGAAGAACGGGTTCCTCTGAATGCAGGCATCTGGCGCTATCATCCCACGCGACACCAATTCGAATTGTTCGCCGAAGGCACCAGCAATCCGTGGGGAGTCGACTTCAATTCGCGTGGGCAGGCGTTTGAAACGGCCTGCGTGATTCCGCATCTCTATCACATGATTCAAGGGGCCCGATACCAGCGTCAGGCAGGGTCCCATTTCAATCCCTATACCTACGACGACATCAAGACCATCGCCAAGCACCGGCATTGGGCAGGGGGGGGCAGCCCGCACAGCGGCAACGGCAAGTCCGATTCAGCCGGCGGCGGCCACGCTCACGCCGGGGCGATGGTCTATCTGGGTGGTACCTGGCCGAAGCAATACCACGATCAGCTCTTCATGAACAACATCCACGGCGCGCGTCTCAATATGGATGCACTGACGGCGGCAGGGTCAGGGTATGTCGGAGACCGGGCGCCCGATTTCTTGTTTGCCAACGACATCTGGTCTCAGATTCTGTACCTCACTTATGGCCCCGATGGCAACGTCTACATGATCGACTGGTACGACAAGAACCAGTGTCATCACGGGAACGTACCGGGTCATGACCGCACGAATGGCCGCATCTTTAAGGTGAGCTATGTGGGGGAAGACGGACAGTCGCTCGGCCCCCCTAAGCCGAATGTCGATTTGCGGAAGAACTACAGTGCGGAACTGGCTCATTTGCAGCTAGATGAGAACGACTATTTTGTGAGGCACGCCCGTCGCCTCCTCCAGGAGCGTGCCGCGGGAATCGACACGCCTCGACAGGTGGCCGACAGGCCGGATGTGGCGGTCCACATGCTCACGAAGGATGCCTTTGAATCGGATGAAGAGACGCGCCGGCTGCGCGCCTTATGGGCGCTGCATGCCATGGGCGCATTCGTCGAGGATTTGCAGGTGACGGCACTCGAGAATGACAGTCCCGACATCCGAGCCTGGGCCATTCAACTCGCGTGCGAACAGGGACGTCCCTCCGATGCCGTGCTGCAGCATTTCACCCGGCTGGCGGCAAGCGATCCGTCCCCCGTGGTGCGACTCTATCTAGCGAGTGCCTGTGTGCGGTTGCCGGACGCCGATCGGCAGCGAATAGTGCCGAGGCTGTTGGCTCATGCGGAAGATGCCAAGGATCACAACCTGCCTCTCCTCTATTGGTATGCCGCCGAATCCGTGGCGTCCGCCGATCCTCAGGCCGGATTGAAATTGATCGCGGCAGCAAAGGTTCCTCTCGTTCGTGGTTACTTGGTCCGTCGATTGAGCCAGACCAATGATTCCGCGATCTTGAATCAACTCGTCGCACAGGTCTTCAGTAAGACGGCTCAGCCCGCCGATCAGTTGCTGGCCCTGCAGGAGATTTCTCAAGGGCTGCGTGGTCGTCGGCAAGTGCCCATGCCTGATGGTTGGAGTGAACTTTATCGTCAATTCTCTAAGAGTGAAGATGCTGGAGTGCGGGCCGTTGCGCTCAATCTGGCCATCACCTTCGGCGATCCTCAGGCACTGGCTGCCCGGCAGTTGCTGTTGGCCAACCCGGAAGCCGACATGGGGGAACGCCTGGCTGCGATGGACGCCCTGGTCGCCAGCAAGGCCCCCAATCTCGCTCCGTTGCTGCAACAGTTGCTCGCCACCAAAGAGTTGTCCGCTGTCGCAGTCCGCGGCTTGGCGACCTACGACGACCCGAAAACTCCCGACGCCATCCTCGGCGCCTACCACCAGTTTGACGCCGCGCAAAAACGCGACGCCCTCAGTACGCTCGCGTCACGGCCCGCCTATGCCATCGCGATGCTCAAGGCCGTGGAATCGAAAAAGATTCCTTCCACGGATCTGTCGGCCGATCTCGTGCGGCAGTTGCGCAGCTTGAAGAACGAGGAGATCGGTTCTTACGTTACAAAAGTCTGGGGGACGTTGCGCGATACTCCGGCTGACAAGGCGAAGTTGATTGCCTCGCTACGGGCGATGCTGCGGGCCGCTCCACGCGATACGCAGCGACCTGACCTGTCCCTGGGCCGCGCGATCTACGTCAAGACTTGCCAGCAATGTCATACACTGTTCGAGACCGGGGCCAAAACGGGCCCTGAGTTGACCGGGTCGAATCGCGCCGAGCTCAATTACATTCTCTCGAACATCGTCGATCCCAGTGCCCAGATCGGCAAGGACTATCAGGTGCAAGTGATCGTCTTGAAAGACGGCCGGACGCTGAATGGAATCGTGAAGGCTGAAGATCAGAACGCGATCACCCTGGTCACCGCCAATGAAACGGTTGTCGTGCCCAAGCCGGAAGTGGACGAACGGGCCACCAGCGAAAAATCGATGATGCCCGACGACATTCTGAAACCTTTCAATGAACGGGAAGTTCGCTCACTCATCGCCTATCTGGCCAGCCCCGGCCAGGTCCCGCTGGCAGTCGCGGGAGGCGCGCCGCCGGTCATGTTCAACGGCAAGGATCTCACAGGCTGGACCGGTAACACCGAACTCTGGTCGGTCGAGAACGGCGAACTGGTGGGCCGGACTGCCGGCCTGAAACGGAACGAGTTCCTGATCAACGAACTGCTGGTCGATGACTTCCGCCTGGAAGTCGAAGTCAAGCTGCTTGGCAATGAAGGCAACAGCGGCATTCAGTTCCGCAGCCAGTCTCAGCCGGAAGGGGAAGTGAAGGGATATCAAGCCGACATCGGTCCGGGCTGGTGGGGCAAGCTCTATGAAGAACATGGCCGCGCCTTGCTGTGGGACAAGTCGGGTGAAGCACACGTCAAGAAGGGAGACTGGAACCGCTACGAAATCGTCGCGGTCGGCAGCCGGATCCGCACTTTCATTAACGGTCAACCGTGCGTCGAACTGGAAGATTCTCAAGGTGCCCGATCGGGAATCACGGCGTTACAACTCCATTCCGGCGGCAAGACGGAAGTCCGCTATCGCAACTTCAAATTGTCTCTGCTCACCGCCACGCCGAAGCCCGCGGCGGGCGGCACCTATCTTTCCAGCACTCCAAGTGCTCCACCTGCGGCCGTCAAATTCAAGAAGACGACCATCGAGCTCCTCGACAACAAATTCCGCAGCGAAGGGGTCGCGATGGGCGACTTCAATAACGACGGACTGCTGGACATCGCCGCCGGCAGCATGTGGTACGAGGCCCCCAAGTGGACGCCCCATTCGCTCCTGGAAAAGCCCGAGGAGTTCGCCAAGAAAACCTACAGCAACACGTTCTGCAACTGGGCCGAAGACTTGGATCGGGACGGACGCCAGGATTTGATCGTGGTCGATTTCCCCGGCAAGCAAACGTGGTGGTTCCAGAATCCGGGCGCGAAGGGAGGCCCCTGGCGTAAGCTGGAAATCGTCCCGGTCACCGGCAACGAAAGCCCGACCTATCTGGACGTTGATGGCGACGGACGACGGGAACTCGTCTACGGCGACGCCCAGTTCCGCATGTGCCTGGCGCGACCGGACGCGGACCCGTTCGCGCCGTGGAAGGTCACCCCGATCAGTGAACCCAAGGCGCCCGGCACCGAGCGATTCTCGCACGGGTTGGGGGTGGGCGACATCAATCGCGACGGCGTGAACGACGTCATCGCCACTGGTGGCTGGTGGGAAGGCGCCGCCGCGGCCACCAACGAGCCGTGGAAGTTCCACCCTGAGAAGTTTGGCGAGCCGCAGGCCCAGATGTACGTCTACGACTACGACGGCGACGGTGACAACGATGTCGTCGGCACGAGTGCTCATCGCCGTGGAATGTGGATGCACGAGCAAACGGCCGACGGCTGGAAGACGCGGGAATTCGACAAGTCGATCGCGCAAACCCACGCGCTGTGCCTGGCCGACATCAACGGCGACGGACTGCCGGACTTGATCACGGGCAAGCGGTACTACGCTCACAACGGACGCGACCCCGGCGAAGACGAGCCCCCCTACCTGGCCTGGTACGAATTACAGCAAACCGACAAGACGGCCAAGTGGGTCCAGTACATCATCGACGAAGACAGCGGAGTCGGCACGCACTTCGAGACCTACGACATGAACGGCGACGGCCTGCTGGACATTATCGTGGCCAACAAACGGGGCGTGTACCTGTTCGAACAAACCCGCGACAAACCGTAGCCCGACTGCGACATCACCCGGTCATCAATTCCGACACCGGTCTGCCCAACGAAATTCTATGTGGCAAGCCACTGGGCCTTGGCACCGTCGCGCGCGGATTCACTCCCAGGAGCGCAAAAATCGTCGCCGTTACGTCGGCGGGTGACACGGGGTTTTCTGTCACATACGCTGCGTGATCATCAGTCTGACCATAGACCAATCCCCGCGGCACCCCGCCCCCAGCCATCAAGATGCTGAAAGCATGCGGCCAATGATCGCGGCTGGCCCACGGTTGACTGATCCGCGGCGTCCGGCCGAAATCACCCATCCACACGACCAGCGTTTCGTTCAGTAGTCCCCGCTGATCCAGATCGTCCAGGAGGGCCGACAGGGTCTGGTCGGCACGGGGCATCAAGGTGTTCGCCGTCAGCGGGAAATGGTTGCGATGCGTATCCCACGGATTGTTGGCCGGTCGAGCTCCCTTGCCGTCCGCCCAATCCTGATCCTCGCGACCCCAGTAGACAGTCACAAACCGCGCCCCCGCTTCCACCAGTCGCCGTGCCAGCAATGCCGACTGTCCGTGCCGATAACGGCCGTAGCGATCCCGTGTCGCTGCCGACTCTTGATCCAGCGAGAAGGCCTCGCCCACTTGCGGGCTGCGGAGGATTTCCAAGGCTTGTTGATGATAATTGTCGTACCGTTGCCCGTAGGGATCGGCTGCGATCGGCGATGCTGCAGCGGCCGGATCCAGAGCCTGCAGCAACTGGCTGCGCTGGTTCAAACGATCCACCGTCAGCTCCCGCCGCAGGTGGAATTCCGGTTGAGAAATCTGCCCCGCAGGCGACAGTCGCACGCGAAACGGATCGAATGACGACCCGAGAAACCCCGCACTCTGACCCGGCAGGATGCGGCCTTCCATGTTCATGGTTTCGGGCAGTTCGATCACTTTGGGCATCGCTGCCGGCGCGGGATCCACGCAGCCGAATGCCGTCGCCATGTGCGGCACATCATCGGCCTCGACCTTCAACCCTCCCGCCGTACTGACGTGACGATAGCCCGTCAGCATCTGATAGACGGCCGGATCGTGGACCGTCTGCTCGTGACACACCGACCGAATCAGCGTCATGCGGTGCATCTGCCGAGCCAACCGCGGACAGAGTTCGCCGATGTCCAATCCACTGACCGAGGTCGAAATCGGTTGATAGGGCCCACGGATTTCGCGCGGCGCCCGCGGCTTCAGGTCCAGCAAATCGATATGGCTGGGCCCGCCATCCATGTAGAGCAGAATGCAGGCTTTGGCCTGCGGCGGACGACTTACGGACTGCACGGCGAGCGACTGCCCCAACGTCAAACCCGTCCAACCCAACGCCCCCACTTGCAGCACGTCACGTCGGAACCAATTGGCGGATGTCGGCATGCGTGCTCCTTTCAGGGCGAAATCGCCGTAACCAAACGGGTTCAGAAATCGGACTCAACGCCCAATCATATCTCCCCTAGCCCCGCCCTGTTCGCTTTTTTGGCCAGGGCGAGGGGAGATGGAGTTTTTCGGAGGTCTTCCCCACCATTTAGCGTCTGCACATCCCGACAGTCGCGGTCTCCCTTCGGATTGGCAATCCGTGCGGTCTGCGGCTACTCTGTAGAGATCCCACCGTGGCATTTCTTGGGCACACTGAGATTTGCCGATCAGCACTCACGCGTCACGACGACCGGACAGGAAAGCCTGCTGCCAACATGATCAATATTATAATGGGCCTGGTCTTCCTGATCGGCGGCCTCTCTGGCAAGCTGGCACTCCGCGGACTCAACAGCCCGGGATTGCTGGCGGCGATCGGAGTCGTCTTGATCGTCTGGGGGATTTCCCAGGTCCGTCGCCATAATCGCGTCGAAGCCGAAACCCGACCCTCCAACAACCCGGAATTCACACCGCCTCCCGACGAGCCGATATGAGTGTCGACGTGTTGTGTTGCGCATACACCAGCCCGGATCTCAATTGCAATCCGCGACCAGCGGCCCGGCCAATTCTTCCAGATAGAACAACTTGCCCGCCATGCTGGTCATATACGTGGAGGGGATCCAGCGCGTCGGCTGGTGCCGGAGCGTCATCCACAGGCTGAGTCCCTGCCACATCATGCCGCGACCCAGCGTTCCGTCCGCTCCGCCGATACAATAGTCAGCCCCCAGGAAGATCTTGGGGCCGATGGTATTGGCAAAGCACGGCACCAGCGTCGTGCGACTCTTGAAGCTGGTGATCGCATTCTGCTCGATCGTCAGCGGATGCAGGCGGGCGCCGAAGCGATGCGTGGCTTCCATCCAGGAAGAATCCGTGTCGTATTCCGCGGCGAAATGCGGCTCCCAGAAGGCTATGTGGCAGACCCGGCCAATGCCGTAGACGACCGCCATCCGGGCTCCCTTGTCCTTCAGTTCGGCAATCCGCCCATCGTAAGTGTGCAGCGTGCGGCGCGTCGCAAAGCAACGCTGCTTGACGGGGACCGTCAGGGAACCCAGGGGGCCGTAAAAGGCCTTTTGCATGGAGTATTGGAACGAGCCCGGGTCATTGTGGCTCAGCGTATTGCCGTCCGCGTCGCTCCATTCGTCCATATTGAAGCCGTGGACGTGGTCCGCCGACACGTTCCAACTGGACAAAAAGTAAACCGCCCAGCGATACATGCCCATCGGACCGACTGGCAGAATCATCACCAGTTGCCGGCCTTCATCACGTGTCTGTTTTATATACAAGGCAATTTCGTGTCCCAGCATCATGTCGAAGTCCGCTTGTGACCGACACATTGTGGGCAGATAGGACTTGTGCCACCATTTCTGCCGCTTGTTGATGGAGCCCGGATCGTCATCCACGCAGGCGTCGATCTTGGCCAGGTTCCAGCCAGCCGGAAAGAAGCCTTCCATCATTGATCCCGCCAGGGTCGAAATCAGATTCATGTTACGCGTTCCCTTGGTTCTATGCTGTGGGCCGAGATCAACTGTGCATTCTGATCGCGGAAGGAAAATCGAGCAAAGTCTCTGTCAATCCCCGGCGGCCGACCGCAACCCGTCCGGGGACCGGAATAAGCGTGATCACAACGCACGAGACACGAAATTTCAAGTCCGACAGCCGCGTTGTCTGAGATTCTTCGAGGTGAAATCGTCCGGAATCGGTGCGACTGATGTCACCACGAAGCTCACCCGAACGCAAATGTGAGCTTGGATTTTACAAAATCAGACCACGTTTTCTTGTGTACTGATCGCTGAATTAGAGCAGTTTTACTTAATGGATGCGCCATCACGGAGTGATGAGCGTTCCCAGGCGAGCGTCCGGCGTGAGCCGGATGGTTGTTGGCGACTCGCATCAATCTCGTCCTTCAAAATCTCGTCAGGATCCAACCCACCGCTTCCACTGGACACACCACAGCGCAGACCTGGCAACGGATGCAGGCCGCATCCTCGGTGATCCTGGGAATTTGCTGGACCCAGACCAGGCATTGAGTCGGACAAATACGTAAACAATCACCGCAACTCGTACACAGCCGAGGGTCGATCAACGGCAATTCTTCCAAAATCATGAGGCATGACCACCAGCAATTCGTGAGACGGGTCGACGTAAGTATACACGCCCGGTCCGCACGATGCGAACAATTTTTCAAGGTTTCGGTGCGACGTGGGCCACCCGGCTACAACACTGTTCCGGGACCGTCCGAATTGTTGAATCTGACGGATTCAGAAACAGGACGTCCCCGCCCAGAGTCTCGGGTTACGGCGGCGTCCGGCGCGGATCGGCTAGTTTGGACAGCGGGAAGTTCTTCCGCCAAGCCTGATAGGCCGCGTCAATTTTCTGCGGTGCGGCCTGCGAGCCGATCAGGATCTGCAGGTAGTGATAATACAGTCCTTCTTCAGACTTGATCCCGGTTCGCAACGCGTGTTCGAACCGGCGGCGGGTTTCCAGTCGCAGGTCCCGGCCTTCGTACTGCCGGCAGGCGGCGGGTATCGGTTGCTTCAGGGCTTGCGACCCCAAACACAGGGTGGCCTGCATCCCTTTCTCATAGTTGGCTTCACCACTTCGCGGATAAAGCTCTTGAAAGGTATCCGCAAAACTGGCCTGCGGATCGAGATACAAATCGGCTTTCTGGTGGCGCTGCGAGAATTCCCAACATCCCACGGCAGCCGCCAATCCGTAGACCACCGCGAGAAAACGAAACGGCTGCAGCTTGTGCCACCACGTGCGCCGATCGGCAGCATTCATCGACGGAGTGTCGCTCATCACAGCCCCTCTCGTGTTTTGGCGTCGCTCACTTTCCAGATGAACGAATCAAAATAGAAATGGGTGAGCGACGCGAGTTCCACAATGCCCGCGGCGAACAGATCATAAGCCATCTTGCTGCTCATGGTGCCCTCGGCGAGAGTCCGCACGGGCCTGCTGTACGTGTTCTGCAATTGCCAGTAACCCAATCCGAAGACTTCCAGCGGCTGGCCTGTCAGCACTTGATAGACGAACGCGTAGAACACACACATCATCAGGAAGGCCACAATGTTACCCGGTTTCACCAGGCGCGCGGTCCAACTGGTCTGATTGCCTGAGCGGGTCATGCGCTGGCGGGTGTACCAATACGAAATTACGATGTATTGAATGCCGTGCATCAACGCGCTGGCAATCGTAAAGACCAGCACGGCATTCGTATGCCAGGCCAGGAAGTACCACATGAAATAGCTGGAACCGAGGAACACATACTTGATGGGGTTGAGCCGATATCCGGCCTGCAGCGACCAGATCACGTGGCACGCGTAAGCCAGCAGGACGCAGGCGGTGGCTGCCCAACTGACACCGTGCAAAGTCCGAACGGCCGCCGCGGACAATGGCAAGTGCAACCGATAAAGTCCCACGAGCCAGATCGGCGTGAACAACGGAGAAGTCAAAAACAGGTTCAACGACAATGCCCAGTTCAGGACCAGATCGAAACGCGAGGTAGAAGGCGCTCCAGACTGGGCTTTGAAGTCATAGATCCGGGCGAACCCATGCTGCTGCATCAAGACGTGTTGTTTGTCCCAGAGAATCGCCAGCAGGACCACGGTGATGGGCGCGAACTTCAGCCCCAGCAGTGCCATGGCGAAAATGACGATCGGGCCAAACGTCAGCCGGCCCCACCAGCGTTGTCGGTCTTCAGCGATCCCGTAGGCGCGGACCCACGTCGCGAAATGATGCGGGATGGTAATCCACAACGTCACCGCCGCAATGGCCACCGCCGACAGCCATTGCTGACAGGCCAGTGCCACCAACAGAACCACATACGGCAGCCCGAGAAACCAAATCAGGTCGGCATTTCGACCGAGGATGTATCCCGTTTGCAGCATGCCGACTCCCCGACAACCCGTAATCTGTCCCGTAGGGACATCCGACAATAGCCCACCGATTCATCGGTGGGTTCGCGCGGCCAACCAACCTCAAAGCCCTGTAGGGGCGAAAGAGATTTCGCATCATTCGCTCGTTGATCCGTCATCGTCGCGATTAGTTGGTCCATCGTCGTTGTCATGCGTTGTTGGTGTGCCATCGTCGTCACGTCTGGTTCGGAATCTCTGTCGTCCCTGGCGGGACTTGCCGAGTCGTCGCATCGGGTGCCCCACCGTTGAAACGGTGGGCTATGGTCGGGCGTCCCTGGCGGGACGATGGCCGCACGTCGGGGGCTTCATCTTGCTCTAACATTGCGGTTCGATCCTTCACGGGGTTTCGCCAATTAGTTCACCCTGTGCTCCAACGCAACCCCGTAATACTTCTCGGCCGCCCCTCATCACTTCTTCCCCGAACTCCCTTTCGCGGCACCACCCGCCTTGGATGCTGCTGCATCGGCGGCGAAGTCAGCCGGGGTCGCTGTCAGATCAAACTTCAAGGCGTTGTTCGGCTTGTCCGCGAAAACGTCCGCCTTCAGTTCAGTGTTGCGGTTGTACTTCATCGGGATCAGCGATTCCGATTGCATGATCCCCAACCCCTGTTTCCCTTCGACCGGCTTGTCGGTCGTCTTCGAGGCCGTGATCGTCACTCGCTTGCTCCCGGGGGTCGACTCCATCGAGAATTTTCCTCCATGAATCTCTCCGCCATCGCCACCGGTTTTGTCATCCAGGAGAGTGATAATCCCGGTCTCCAGGGGCGTGCCGTTCAGCGTCACGGTGCCGGAGACTTGATAACGTTTGGGCCCCGCTTCTCCCCCGCAACCGAGGATGAATGTCAGACAAAGCGATACCGCCAGCCCCAGCATGGGGCGCACAACCTGCAACATGAATTGCCTCATCGAAGTTCGGAGATCGAGCGCCAAAGGAAGTTGAAACACAAACCAAAACGAAGTCCCGCCTCCCAAAAACGAGAGGACGGGACCAGAGCCGTCGATCAACAACAGGGGGGACGATTAATACTCGCCAAGCACTTCGTTGCCGGCGCGAGTTCCCAATGATTGCCATGTTCCCAGATTGATGTTGTCGCTGATAAACCGTACCGCCCCATCGGCCATGGTGACATGGACCCCACCCGTGTGGAAACTACGGGCGCTCACCCAACCATTCCGAACAGTACCGCTGCCCGAGGCACTCATATTGATGCAGGGCGCTCGAACATTCGTCACCGAAGTGGGACAAGAATAGGTCTGGTCCGCAAGGGTCGTATTGGGTGGATAGAGTTGCGAGAACAAGTATGGCATTCCACCCAGATTACTATAAATCGCCCCTCGGTTGTCCACATTTGTACCTTGCCCATAGCCGCCAGATCCGCCGACGTTCCATTTCGTGTCGACTGTCAGAATTTCGCCTGCCATCAAGGTGTTCGAGCCACCGTCGGTGACATCTTTCATACCGACTTTCGAAAGCCCGTAGAACATCCCACTACGATTCACTCCGCCCGAGTCTACCGGATCAAGAGTTGCGGAACCGATGCCCCCCTGGGCGCTTTGGGGACCGAGTGACAGGTTGTAGTTGGCATGAAATCCCAAGCCTGAATCGAAACCTGAGTACGGGCTGGAAGGACAGGCCAAGGCCGGAATAATCGTGTGCCGGTTGACCCAAGGCCCAGAGGTGGCACTGTAGTTCAGTGGCGACGTGGTATTAAAGCCAGCAGCCAAGGCGTTGAATAGCGGGGCTTGGTCGAGATACGGAAACAACTGGATGTGGCCGCTATCGAACCGTCCACATGTTGAGATATCATTTCGCCATGCACTGAGGTACGCGATGGATCCGTAGCAAAACCGGTTGAACACATCGTGGTAATTATGCAGAGCCAGCCCCAACTGCTTCAGATTGTTTTTGCATTGCGAGCGGCGGGCCGCTTCGCGGGCCTGTTGTACGGCTGGCAACAACAGGGCGATGAGGACTGCGATGATCGCAATCACCACCAGCAATTCGATCAACGTAAACGCGCGACGACGAAACCTAAACAAGGACATGTGAACCCTTCTCTTCTGAGAACCAGAGGAACTGAAAAAAATGAAATTGAAAGCATGTGACCATGCTGCGAACGCGAATCAAGAACTGATTACAGACATTCTGACCTTGGGCACCTCAGTTTGTCAATGATTTTTTTCACAATTCTATTCATGACGGATTGACTTCTATAGACTGAGCTACATGCGTCACAAACGAGCGGTTCTGGGATCGGTGCTGGTGTTGATGGCGATTCCCCTCGCCGGAGGAATCTGGTGGTGGAGCAGCCGGCCGACGATCAATGTCCTGCTGATCACGCTCGACACCACTCGCGCCGACCGGATTGGCTGTTACGGCTATCCACAGGCGCAGACACCCACGCTCGATGAACTGGCCGCCAAAGGGGTTAGGTTCCAATGGGCTTACACCCCCGCGCCCCTCACCCTCCCCTCCCATTCCAGTCTGATGACGGGGTTGTATCCCCCCGAACATGGGCTGCGGACCAATGGAAAGGGCAAGCTACCCGCTGAGATCCCCACACTGGCGGAAAACTTGACCAATGCAGGGTATGACACGGGAGGCTTTGTCGCTTCGTTCGTGTTGAATGCGAAGTTCGGCCTGAATCGCGGGTTCGCGGCCTATGACGATGACATGTCGGGCACCGATCCGACCGAGCATGGCCTGCATCGTCAGCGACCGGGCTCGCGCGTCGTTGATTTGGCCTTAAATTGGCTGCGGCACCCGCGGCGAAAGCCGTTTTTCTGCTGGGTGCATTTGTACGATCCCCATTTTCCCTATGTACCGCACACGGACGAATTCGGTGATCGGTTTCAGAAGCGTCCCTATGATGGCGAACTTGCCTACGTCGACGGCCAGGTGCAACGGTTGCTCGCGTATCTGGATTCGACCGGCGAGCGTGAGCGGACGCTGATTGTCGTGGTGGGAGATCATGGCGAAGGGCTGGACGAACACGGCGAGCATGAGCATGGCGTGACTTTGTACAACAGTGTCCTGCATGTCCCGTGGATCTGGTCAGGTCCCCACGTCAAACCGGGGGGGCTCGTCAAACAGCCGGTGTGCCTGGTCGATTTCTGGGCGACGCTGGCAGACACGCTGGGGACTTCCCAACCCACCCAGCAAAGTGGCCGCAGCTTGCGAAAGGCGCTTCAAGGTGGCGAGATTTCCCCAGGCGAATACTATGCCGCCACGGACGATCCGTTGCTGGAACACGGTTGGTCACCGCTGCGCAGCCTGACCACGGAACAGTGGAAGTACATTCGCACGCCCGACGTCGAGCTCTACGACCTGCTGGCCGATCCCCACGAAACGAAGAATCTGGCCTCCTCCAGGCCGGCTCAGATCAAGGATTGCGAACAGCGTCTCGCGGCACTGGAGCGGCGAATGACTCCGCGCGAAGGGGCCGGCGTGCTGCTGTCACCTCAAGAGGAACGGGCTCTGCGAAGTCTCGGTTATCTCGCCGGGGATACTAAGAAGCAGGCCGAACCGGGCGAACCGCTCCCCGATGTCAAACGCATGCTGCCACGACACAACGCTCTCAATCGAGTCCGGGATCAGCTCGCCGCCGGGAAACTGGCGGAAGGTGAGCAGGAACTGCGTCGACTCATGGCCCAGGATCCGACGCATTTGAAAACCCAGTTGCTATTGGCCGAGGCTTTGATTGCTCAGGCGAAGTATGTCGACGGTCTGCAGTTGTTGAATGAAATCCTCAAACAACACCCCGACGAATGTGATGCCTGGTTTCAATTGGGATTGATTGAGGCGGCTCAGCAACATTATGCACAGGCGGTCGCGCACTTCTTGAAAGCGTTGCAACTAAGGCCAGATCAAGTGGGAGCGATGTACAATCTTGGGCTGGCTTTGGTGCAACTGGGGAGGCCGGATGAAGCCCAGCGTTACTATGAGGAAGCCCTGGAAGTCGACCCGGCATTCGTGGATGCGCACATTGCCTTAGGAATCGCCATCTCGGCACAAGGGGGTGTGGTCGAGGCCATAGATCATTATCGCCAAGCGCTCGCTTACGACTCCGGGGCCGTCGAAGCCCACTCCAATCTGGCGATCCTGCTGACCGGCCAGCAGCAAATGGACGAGGCGGGCCAACACTTCGCCCAGGCCGCCAAACTCGCCCCCGACAACCCGGAGACGCGATTCAACTATGGCACATTCCTGCTGGTCACCGGCCAGCCGCAGCAGGCCGCGACCGAATTCGAAGCCACCCTGCGACTCAAACCCGACCACGAACAGGCCCGTCAACGCCTGCAAGGAATCCGAGGAAAATAGCCACCGTGTCGTCGATGCGCCGCCCACGCGGTTGATTTTGCTCCCCTCGCCTCGGTACTCCGGGGAGAGGGGCCGGGGGTGAGGGGCATTGCGAGCGTCATTGTGATGGCGTCAACCAACAAGTTATCTTCCCTGCAAATCTAGGGCTCAGCGTCATTGGTTGATCGTTCCCCTCACCCCCAACCCCTCTCCCCGGAATACCAGGGCGAGGGGAGATAGAGAATCGTTCTTGGCACGTTCGCCGCATTGGTTAGGTTAATGCTCGCTCGCCAAGAAATGACTGGCCGGAAGCCTTCCCGAGGCGTCGTTACTTCAACTGCCGGGCGCATAGGCCCGCCAATTCGGCTTCGGAAACGGAATCGGGAAGAAACGCCAACGCTCCGAACTCACGCGCGGGCCATTCCAGATCGGCGAGCGATTCCGGGGCGATCACGATGACCTGTCCTGCCGGCACCAGTTGCCGCACCTGGGCAATCAATCGCAGTCCCGCCCCCGCTCCCGCGGCCAAGTCAATCACCGTCACACTTCCCGGCATGGCCGCCAGAGTGCTCAGCACCTGAGCCGGCAGGCGGCAGGGACGAACCTGGATCTCGCGTCCCCCAAAATAGTGTTTGAGCAACGCTTCCCAGCGACTCGTCTTTTCGTAGATCACCACGCCAGGAGCAAACATGATTGATCGATCTAGCGTAGCGGACCAAACAACTTCGGCGTCTGCGGCCGTGAGCCCTTGAAGCTCAGCTTAGACAAATTCTGTTCGAGGTAGGTCTGCAATTCTTTCCCGGTGATGTACAAATTGCGATCGGCGTCTGCGGCGCCCTTGATCCCCTGCGACACTTGCCAGGCAAAGCTGCCCACCCCTTTGCCGTCGAATTCCTGCCCCACCTCTTTATCGCTCCGTGCGGCAATTGCCTGCAGCGTCTTCAGCGATCCCGCAACGGACGTCAGCATCTTCACCGGCGACGGCTGCGAAACCGCATTCTGGGCCGTGCCGACCTGACACGTATCCAGTACCAACAGCTTGTCCTGCGACGCACATTTCTCCAGCGTGTCGATCAGCCAATCGAGCGGGATGCCTGATTCGACCGGTTTCTTCGTCTGGAAATCGCGCGTGGCCAAATAGAACTTGCCGTCAGCCGTTTCATAGGCTTGACCTTCGAAGTAGACCAGCACATGGGTCTGAGCCAACGCGGCCTTCAAGACGCTTTCCACATCCTTCTGCACTTTGGCTTTGTCGGCATCTTTCAAGGTCAGCAGCCGCTCTGGGGCGATGCAGTAGCGCTGCCGCAAGGCGCTGGCCAGCAGCCCCGCATCATCCAGGATATAACCCGTCTGGGTGACGGCCTTGTCGTCATAATGCTGGGTACCGATGACGATCGCCAACCGGTCATGTTTCGCGGGGCGCGTGGCGTCAATCGTGACGGCTTGCGAGCCGCTGCCACCATCCCGTTCCTGATACGTGGCCCGGGCTTCGTCATATTCCCGCAGTTCATCAAACTGAGCCAGCTCGCCGCCGACATCGATTTCCGTTTCGGGAGTGATGATCAGCGTATGTTGCTTGCTATCTCGCGTTTGGATGACGACCGACTTGGCTTCCGCATTAATCGCTTGAACAGTCCCGGTCAGCGTTTGATTCCGAGTGGCCAGAACCCGAGTGATCTCGGTGTCGTATTCCACGGAGACCCGGTCCGATGTCTGCAGGTCGTTCGCTTTCAGGTCCTCGAGAGCGACGGTCTTGCCGTCGGGCAACGTGATGGAACTCTGCTTCGCGAAGGGCATCTCGAGCATCCGTGAGGTGCTCCCCTGTCGAACATCGAAGCTCAGCTTGCGCCCCTGCCAGTTCAAGGTTCTGACAAACCCCGTCGACCGGACGGTTCGACGTGCGGCGACAGTCAGTGCGATTTGCCGATTTTCATCACGCGCGTCAGCCAGGTGTTGAACGTCAACTCGGTCTTGCTCCTGCAAGTCGATGAACTTGGCTTCCTCGCCATTCACCTTGACCAACGTCAACGGACCGATTTGAATCTCAATCCGGTCGCGATTGGCACCCTCGGATTCAACCGAGATGCTCTTGGCGACTCCGTCCAGATGTTGGATCAGTCCATACGTCTCAACCGGTCGTGAGATTACGAATTCCACACGTCCCGATTGCTGATTGATCCGGACACGATCGCCGGCCTTGACCTCTTCCAGCAAGATCTTCTGCTGGGTCTTCTTCAAAGAATCCTTCAGCAACAGGGACGGTTTTTCTCCGACATTGATCACTTCAGGAATCTCGGTCGCTTCATCCACCAGAACAATCTCGTGCTTATCCGGACGCACTTCCCGGACCAGTCCCGAGAGTGCTTTGGGCTTCGCGGTATCGTCGCTCGCTGGCAACAACATGAACAGCGACATCATCGCACTGGCCGCGAAGGCTCCGATAATCATCAGCCGCTTGCGCTTGGCCGCCGCATCGACCGGCGGGGCACCATCGCCCTGCTCTTCCGCCCGCACGACCCGTAAATCGACATTCAAGTCCGCAAGTGCCTCGTCGGCCGTCTTGTACCGTTGGGCCGGATTCTTCGTGGCCAGTTTCTGGATCACCTTGGCGAGATCTTCCGGGACCCCTTCCAGCACGCGCGAAATCGGCGGCAGACGCCGATCGGCCGCCGCATGCCACATGATCCACGCCAGTTGCTTGTCCCGCCCATGTGCGTTCAGACCCGGAAACAACGAGTCAAAATTGTTTCCACACATCATTTCATAGGTGGCGAAACCCAGGGAATACAGATCGCTGGCCGGACCCACCTCGCCGAATTCGTCGGACACGACCTCGGGGGCCATGTACTTCGTCGTTCCCTTGAGCAGGCTGCCTTCGTCATCGCTGACGCGCCGAGCAAGTCCGAAGTCCCCAATTTTCAGCCGTTTGCGACGATCGACCAGCATATTGCTGGGCTTGATGTCACCATGCACAACGCCATGCTCATGCAGAAACTTCAAAGCCCTGAGACAATGGGCCAGGACGGTGCGCAGAGCGACCAGATCCATCGCCCGCCCCTGCATCCGATCGGCCAGATTTCCCTGCATCAGTTCCATGATCAGCCACCCCTTCTCGCGCACGATGTCGTAAATCGTGACGATATTGGGATGTTGGAGCGACGCCAGCAGTTGAGCCTCACCCCAGTAGCGATCGAGTTGCTTGGGATCGCTGAGGAACTGCTCATGAATCTGCTTCACGGCAACTTCGCGACCCAGTTCATTATCATGGGCCCGATAGACAGTCGCAAAGCTGCCGGAAGCGATCTTTTCCAACAGCTGATAACGATCTGCCGGTTTCACGTCGCACCTGCCCTAATAAAATCGAATTTTCCGGGGGCCAATCCAGCAAAGTGAGTCTTTGTCGATTCGATTATGTCATGGCGAGGCATCAGAGAAAAGCCTGCCCCAAGTCAGTGAGGGGGCAGGTCAAAGATTTTTAGAAACTGGCGGTCATCAAGCGACGTAAACCAGCAAGCAGCGAGAATCCGTAGGATGGCCGCCCTCGGCCGTCTTTCCCTCCCTGAAAGCCCAACGAGCACTTCGCTCGATATTGTGCCGTTTCATCACACTACGCCCGACGTGTTCCACCGATGTGATGTTTTCAATCTTGGGCTGTTGTCATTAACTTGCCATCAACTGCAATTTCGACAGCAGACTTCGACCCCAAGTTCAGAGAGACGTTGCGGAATTCAATCACCCGAAGAGACCGAACCATCAGCCGAATTTCAATGATCTCTTCCAAAGGGACCTTCTCAAACTCAGAGTGGTATTCGGTGGGATTGCAGAAAATAAGATGTCTCGCGGAACTCTGCTTTGGCCGGACGATGTTTCCAGACTTATCGAGAATCACAAGATCAAATTGTTGTTTGCCGGGAGGGTGGTGTGCAACGACTTCGACGGCATCCTCCTCTTTCTCCATGACAGGTAGGTGTTCAAATCGAATCTTTGGGTTGTCGGATTCCCCCTTGGAATTTCCGGTGGCGAGGCGTTTCCATTCTCCGGTTGACTGCTGAACGACAATGTTAATTGTCTCAATGGTGCTTGGAAAACTCGCAGTCGCGCGGATGTAGCCGTTGTAGTTACCCCTGTCAAAATAGTCCTCGAAGAAAGACGGGGCAAAACTTCTCCACGCTCCCTTCGTACGGGAATGACTGACCGCGATCTCGCGATACAAAACATTCGCCGACGGATCCGGTGGGCCAACTCGATTAAAGCCCAGACGTATTCCTGCACCAGAACGATCGTCAAATGGTTCTTTTAGCGGACTGCCATCGGGACGCCACCATCGTCCGCCGCGCTGCGGTGGTTCACCGATCCCGGCGAGTTCCATCCAGGATCCATCTTCGAACGTGACCCGGGAACCCTCAATCCGAATCGTTGCGGTCTCCTTAGACTTAGAGATTACCGCAACTGGATTGGTCACTTTGGATTCTACGTTCCTCCCTTGAGTGACTTCTTGCGCACTCAAGGCATTGGTCAGCGTGACAATCATCATCACGAACAAGCATGTAAGTCGAGAACAACCACCTACAGAGCGTTGCGCAATGAAGTTAAGATTATAGATCTTCACTTTAGTCTAGTAGAGCGTCCTGAAAAAAAGCTTGGATCAGGTGGTGTTTGTTCCTGATTCGACCGATTGCGAGATGGTATTCCA
>CAMAVF010000058.1 GCA_945861445.1 Planctomicrobium piriforme
ACGTGGGAAGCCGAAGTCACCCCTGATCCGCCGGGAGAGATCATCAAAGTGCGCGTCCTGCCGTGGGCGACGACCTATCGGCACCTGTCATACGGGGCCCGCTTCGATCAGTTGATCCCCGGCGAGAAGATGAATATGTTCTTCGACCCGGACGAACACCATCGTCGCGGGTATGTCGTGCATTTTCAGGATGAAATCTCGCAAATGAAGGGCCACGGCCACTACTGGAAGATTATCGCTGTAGCTAATCCGCAAACATTCGCCGCACAGGTCTATGCCGGCGATAAGCCGCTGGAGGAAAAACAGCACGCCTTCACCATCGATCCGGCTTGTCAGAAATGGGTAGCGGGAAAGCAAGACAATGACTTTCCGCTCAAGCCCGGTGACCGTATCTACATGACCTGGGTCTATCGCGACAACCGTAGCGTCGTGCTGCTCCTGGCGGATGATGCCAGTCTGGATACGCTCAAAGAACTGGAAACCAAACGCATCGCCAAAGAAATTGCAGCAGAGGGTTTGGTTGGTCAGATCGAAACGATTGACAAGGATCAGGTGCAGTTCATGGTCTATTCATCGTACTGGGCGCAGTCAGGCAAGCTGCAACCCAACCAGACCGTGACCCTCGCCGCCACCGGCCCCGGTTATCGTCCCACCGCCGTCCGCTTCGCGGGAAAGGTGATTTCGCAAAAGAACCGCGGGATCTACGGGTCGGGTGTGAATGACGTCATACTGCAGTTGTCCAACCCCGACGAGGCCGCGAAGCTTGGAGAACTGGAAGGACAAGTCCTGCGATTGATTCCCGGGAAATGACACAGCGATAATCTCACGAAACTGTGCCCCAAAGACATACGAACGACTAGCCCCGACCAAAAGGTGACAATCATGTATCTTGCGTATGACGTCAACCAGTCCCCCGTTCGCCGTCGTGTCACCTCATCACTGCTGATGCTGGCACTCCTTTCAACTGGACTCGCCTCGCACGCCCAACAGCCAACTGAACCGGTCGAATTTGCCCACGCCCGAATCACCGACGCCTGGAAGGCCTACGGGGACGTGCTGTCATTTGGCAAGGGGCAGACACTGGCGCTGGTTGATGACGGCTGCAAGATGGACATGCCCGAATGGACCGCGGTGATCGATGGAGTTCCCAAAGTTCTGGTCTCCTACGACAGCGTCGATGGCGACAACAATCCCAAGCACGAAGGCAAAGGCTACCACGGCTCGACGATCGGGGTGCCTTCGTCGGTGAATCTCAATGGCAAACGGGGCGTGGCGTTCAACGATCAAGTCGCGGTGATCCGGGCTCTAGAATGTTGCCACTGCAACGTGAAAGATAGCAAAACGCTGGCCGCTGGACTGAAATGGGTCCTGGACAATCACAAGAAGTATCGCATTACCACCGTCAATCTGGCCCCCGTCGATGACCTTGAGCACGACCAGCCGGTTCCCACGGAAATTGACGAACAACTGACGAAGCTTCGCGAAGCGAATGTCTGGGTCAGTGCCCCGTGCGGCAATCACAATTACACCAAGGGAATTTCCTGGCCGGCGAGTCAGCCGAACTGCTTCGCCATCGGGGCGGTGCGACCCGGGAAAGACGAAGTCTTTCTGGACCGGCATGCGAAGGTCGATCTCGTCGTCCCGGCGTCGGCCACCAGTTCTTCCAATGCGATCGGCTGCGGGGCCGCAATCATTCTGCGCGAAGCGATCGACAAGGTCAAATACGACTGGAAGGCCGACGGCAAGAACCTTCCCGAGGCCATGTTGGCGATCATGCAGAAGACAGGCAAAGAGGTGGAAGACAAGGCGACCAACCGCAGCTATCGTCGACTGGACTTGCTGGCGGCCCTGGAACACGTGCTGGGAAAACCCAAGGCCGCAGCCAAGTAGTCGATTCCTGCGAATTCACTCCCAGCTAGAACGCTTTACGTTTGGGAATTCACACCACTCACTGATTGGTTTTTTTGATGTCCAGATTGCTGCCTGCCTCATCCGCGATCCTGGTGTTGATGTCGCTGCTGACCGTGTCCGAACTGACCGCCGCGCCTCCGCCATTGATCGGCTACACCGAATTCCATTGCAACCTGCCCGGCGGTCGTCATGCCAACGTCAAGACGATGCGCGCCTGTGTGGTCCAGGCCGATGGGACAGGACGAAGGGCAGTTGCTGACGAACTATCGCAGGAAGCCGACAGTTGGACGCAGTTCGCGGGGTGGTCTCCCGACGGCAAGATTGCCATCATCGGACGGGGCTGGCAGAGTCCCGAGAATGCCCAATGGGAGGAAGAGCACAAGACATTTCGGTTTGTCCCGGGAGGCTGGTTATACGACAGCTTTCTCGTGGATCTTGATTCCAACAAGGCCACCAATGTCACCGCCGTCGATCGCGTGAGTTTCTACAACGCCGGTCTGTTCTTCTGGCCCAAGGATCCCAAACGGCTGGGATTTACGGCGTTGATTGGTAACAACTCGCACCCGTTCAGCATGGATCGCGACGGGCGGAACAAGACCGATCTGAACAACCAGTCCAGCGAATTCACCTATGGCTTCAGCAGTTCTCCCGACGGCCAGCGGATTTCCTATCACAAGGCCTATCAGGTGTACGTGGCCGATGCTGACGGTTCACATGCGGTGAAAGTCGAAACGGGACATCCCTTTAACTTCGCCCCCACGTGGTCTCCCGACGGAACATCGGTGATGTTCGTCAGCGGCGAGCATTACAACTGCCATCCACATATCGTCAAGGCCGATGGGACCGGGCTGAAGAAACTGGCGGATCGTGCTGGCTACCGGGGTGTCACGGAGTTCCTGGACGTCGCCGACTTCCACGGTGGCAGCAGCGACATCCCCATCTGGTCGTCCGATAGCCGTACGGTGTTTTACACGGCCAAGGTGGATCAGAACGTCGAACTCTTCCGAGTGACCCTGGACGGCAAATCCGAACAACTGACGAAATCGGCGCCCGGCACGACACACTATCACTTGGAGGCCACGGCGAATGGCGAGTGGTTGTTGTATGGTTCGAAACGCGACGGGATCCGACAACTATTTGTCCGGAACCTGGCCGATGGCTCCGAGAAACGCATCACGAACATGCCCGCCGGACAAGGTGCCATGTGGGCCCATTGGCAGCCGCAGCAATAGCTGAAGGCCCGACCCCCGCAGTCCGGAAGTCTAGGTCCGCTAGGCGCTCGGCTGACTTCACGTGGAACGTGAAGGCTACTATTTGTTCCCTCTGTCAACAGGTTCTGGAATGACGAAATTGCCGTATGCAGCAACTGCAGTCTTCTCGCTGATGCTGACCGCGACTTTATCCACGTTGGCCGCCGCACCCCCGCCTCTGGTTGGTTACACGGAACTGCAAACGAGATTGCCGGGTGGCCGTCATGCGAATGTGAGGACCGAGCGTGCCTGCGTTGTCCATGCCGATGGAACTGGCCGACGACAGCTCGTGCCGCAATTGACCGTCGAACCAGATACCTGGTCGCAGTTCGCGGGTTGGTCGCCCGATGGCCAGATCGCCATCATCGGACGGTCCTGGCAAAGTCCGGAAAATGCCAAGTGGGAGGAAGAGAACAAGAATTTTCGAATTGTTCCGGGCGGTTGGCTGTACGACAGTTTTCTCGTTGAGATCGGTACCGGCAAGGCGACGAATGTGACCTCAGTGGATCGCATCAGCCATTATAATGCCAGCGTGTTCTTTTGGCCGAAGGACCCCCAAAAGTTAGGATTCACGGCGTTGATCAATGGCAACGCTCATCCTTTCAGCATGGACCGCGACGGCCGGAACAAGACCGACCTGACCAAGCAGTCCAACGAGTTTACCTATGGTTTCAGCACCTCGCGGGATGGCAAACGGATTGCCTACCACAAGAGCTATCAGGTTTACCTGGCCGATGCAGATGGTTCAAATGCGGTGAAGATCGAAACCGGTCAACCGTTTGGGTTTAGTCCCACCTGGTCACCTGACGGCGCGTGGGTGCTGTTTCTATGTGGCGAGCATGGCAACTCTCACCCCTATGCGGTCAAGGCCGACGGGAGTGGGCTGAAGAAGCTGGCCGATCGAGCGGGTTATAATGGTGCCGTCGAGTTCCTGGATGTCGCCGATTTCCACGGGGGCAGCAGCGATGTCCCGATCTGGTCGGCGGACGGCAAGTCGGTGTTTTACACCGCCAAGGTCGATCAAAACGTCGAACTCTTTCGCGTGACCGTGGATGGCAAAACCGAGCAACTGACGAAAACGCCATCCGGAACATTGCATTATCACCCGCAACCCTCACCCGATGGCCAATGGCTGGTGTATGGTTCCAAACGCGAGGGAATCCGGCAAATCTATGTACGAAACCTATTGGACGGTACAGAGAATCGCATCACCAACATGCCCGCGGGACAGGGAGCCATGTGGCCCCATTGGCAACCGCAGCCATAGCAGAAGGGTCGGGCCTGCGATATTTTGAAATTGGCCGTTTGACGGTTGAGTTGCAACTCAGATTTCCAATCGGCCAATTTCGAAATATCGCGGGCCCGACCCCCGACGGCTGGCGGACCACGCGGCCAGCTTGTCCCCCGGTCTCTGCTGTTTCTCCCTCCAATCAACCCCAAAAGACAAACCGGATTTGACAAATGACTTTGTAGTCATTTATCCTTCCGGGTAGTCGTGACGTTTTGATTTTGCTGATCGCCACTCGCATCAGTGAATGTGGCGGCAGGCCCTTTTGGATCTCCAAAGTATGAGTATTCGAGGCACGGTTCCAGCACTGCGGTGGTCCGGTTGTGGATTTCTGTTAATGCTCTGGACGTTATCCGGCTGCCAGCCCGCTGCGGCTCAGCCGACGGCCGGTCCCCCCGCACCCGCCGTGCGCGTGGTCCCGGTGGTAATGCATGATGTCGTTGACTTCGAGCACTTCACGGGACGTACTGACGCCACCGAATCGGTCGAGATCAAAGCGCGCGTCACCGGCTATCTGATGGAGATTGGATTCAAGCCAGGCGACGAAGTGAAGGCCGGGCAGATGCTGTTTAAGGTCGATCCGCGACGGTATCAGGCTGAACTGGATCGAGACAACAGCCAGGTCCTGATGTCTCAGGCCCGCTTGAAATTGGCCGACGCCGATATGCTGCGCGCCAGCGACATCATCGTTAAGAACCCGGGAGCTCTCAGTAAACAAGATGCCGACCGCTATACCTCGGCCCAGGCGGAAGCGATGGCCTCGCTGAAGTCGGCTCAGGCGATGGTCGAGATGGCCAAGTTGAATCTCGGCTTCACCGATGTCGTGGCCCCCATTACGGGTCAGGTGGGACGTAATCTCATGACTGTGGGCAACCTGATCGTCCAGGACGAAACCATGCTCACGACGATCGTTTCGGAAGACCCGATCTTTGCCTATTTCGATGTCGACGAACGCACGATGTTGCGTTTGAATCAGGGGGTTCGAGACGGCAAATTCAAGAACACTCACGAAGTCGAAATCCGGTTCGGGCTGGCCAATGAACAGGACCGGTATCCGCATGTCGGCAAACTGGACTTCGTGAACAATCGCATCAACGCGTCGACGGGCACGTTGCAAATGCGAGCGGTCATTCCCAACCCGGTCCCTCCGAGCGGTGGACCGCGATTGCTGACGCCCGGGCTGTTCTTACGCGTCCGGCTGGCGGTCGGTGATTCACAAAAAGGTTTGGTCATTCCTCAGACGGCCATCGGTTCAGACCAATCCCGCAAGTTCATTCAAGTCGTGACCAAAGAGAATAAAGTGGAATATCGGCCCATCAAGGCAGGCCCCATTCAACCCGACGGACGCCAACTCGTGGAACCCATTCCGGTAATGCGTGATGAGCACGGCGTACGCCCCGCGCTCGACAGTGAGAAGGGTGAGGACAGCATTAAAGAGGGTGATTCCGTCATCGTCAGCGGCATGCAGCGGGTGCGTGCCGGCGACGTCGTGCAGCCTCATCCGTACGTACCGCTCGTGGCCAAGTAACTCCAGATTTGAGATTCGACACGACTTGAGTGCGTTGTCAAAACCACATGTCCCGGCATTTCGCTCGTGCCTGAGGGGCATCTATCAGCCTGTTGAAAAAGGTGTCTGGAACTCTCCGAACGTCAAAAAAAACGCTCGATTCCGCGTGTTTGGCAAAGTTCCAGACACCTTTTTCAACAGGCGTCCAAGGAGTATTGTGTGCTGGCTCGTTTCTTCGTCGACCGCCCGATTTTTGCCTGGGTGATTTCGATCGTCATCACCCTGGTCGGGGCCGTGGCCGTCAATACTTTGCCGATTGCGCAATACCCCGACATCACCCCGCCCACGGTGCAGGTTGTCGCGACGTACCCCGGTGCGAATGCCAAGGTCGTGGCGGATTCCATTGCGGCACCGATCGAGCAACAGGTCAATGGCGTCGAGGGCATGCTGTACATGTCTTCGCAGTGTGGTAACGACGGCATCTATATCCTGACGATTACGTTCGACTTGGGCGTTGATCTCGATAAATCGCAGGTCCTCGTGCAGAACCGAGTCGCCCTGGCCACGCCACAGTTGCCGCCCGAAGTCCAGGTGCAGGGGGTGACGACCAAGAAGATGTCACCCAGCATTCTGCTGGTCGTGAATCTGTTTTCGCCCGATGGACGCTACGACGATTTGTTCGTCAGCAACTACGCGCTGATCAACGTCCGCGATGAGCTCGCGCGTGTGGCTGGCGTGGGAGATGCCCAACTGTTTGGTCAGCGCGACTACAGCATGCGCGTCTGGCTGGATCCCGACAAGATGGCCGCCAGGAATTTGACGACCAGCGACATCGTCACGGCTGTACGCGGCCAGAATGTGCAGGTCGCGGCCGGCCAGATCGGCCGACCGCCCATTCCCGACGGACAGCAGTTCCAACTGACGATGAGTACGTTGGGCCGGTTGGAAGAAGCCGAGCAATTCGGCAACATCATCATTAAGACGACGCACGGCGAGCCCGGTGATGCGCTGACTTCCAGCCAGATCGTGCGGCTGCGAGATGTGGCCCGGATCGAACTGGGGGCCTTGCAGTACGATCAACTTTCCAAGATGGATGGTCTACCGAGCGTCGGATTGGCGATTTTTCAGCTCCCGGGATCGAACGCTCTGGCGACGGCCAAGGTCGTCAAGAAACGGATGGAGGAACTGAAGCGTCAATTCCCCGTCGGCATCGATTATCGCATCGTTTACGATACGACTCCGTTCATCGAGCAGTCAATTCATGAAGTCTTCATCACGTTGCGCGACGCGGTCATCCTGGTCGCCATTGTCGTCTTGCTGTTCCTGCAGGACTGGAAGGCGATGATCCTGCCGATGATCGATGTCCCGGTGTCCCTGGTCGGAACATTTGCAGTCATGGCGATGGCAACCCTGGCTGGCACGACGCTGGGAGTTCCCTCCTTGGTTTTCAGCCTGAATAATCTCACCCTGTTCGGCCTGGTATTGGCCATTGGTATCGTTGTCGATGATGCCATTGTCGTATTGGAAAATATCGAACGCTTGATCGGCACGGGCCTCGATCCACGTACCGCCACCATCAAGGCGATGGAAGAGATCACCGGACCGATTATCGCGATCACCCTGGTGTTGTGTTCGGTCTTTCTTCCGGCCGCGTTTATCACGGGGATTACCGGACAGTTCTTTCGGCAGTTCGCCCTGACGATTGCGGCCGCGATGGTGATTTCGGCGATCAACGCGATGACCCTGACCCCCGCGCGGGCGGTCACCATCTTCAAGACCGAGCACACCGCTGACGGACACGTGCATGTCCGTGAAGCGCTGCCGTGGTGGTTCTTTGCCTGCCTTGGCACCTACTTCAGTTACAACTGGATGTATGCAGGTTTTGCCGGACCGGTGGAAAACCTGATCCTGCCGGGACATGACGAGGCACCGGAATGGATGGGCTGGGTCGTCATGTCCATTTTGATGCTGCCGGGGTTGCTGATCGGCGGCGTACTGGGGTGGCTGATCATTCGCCCGGTCAACTACATCCTCGGCCTGTTTTTCCGCGGCTTCAACAAAGTCTTCGATGCGATCGCGGCCATATACGGCTGGGTTGTCGGACGCATGTTGCGGGTCACCGTGCTGGTGCTGTTTGTGTACTGCGGGTTGATCGGACTGACCTACTATCAGATGGATCGTGCGCCGACCGGCTTTATTCCGCAGCAGGATCAGGGCTATCTGCTCGTCAATATTCAGTTGCCGGACTCGGCGTCTCTGGAGAGAACGTCCGAAGTCATGACGCTGCTGGATCGGATCTGCCTGGGTGACGACACCGGCAAATACAAGGGGCCGCCTCCTCCCAAGGGAGCCAAACGCTACCCCGGTATCCCAGGCATCATTCACTCCATCAATCTGGCCGGACAGTCATTTCTGATGAGTGCGAATGGATCAAGTTACGGGTCGATGTTCTTGATCCTGGATGAATTCCATCATCGCCGGACCCCCGAACTGTACGACGCAGCAATCGCCATGCAGGTTCAGCAGCAGGCGGGCGCCGAAATTGATGAAGCCGTGATTATGGCCTTCCGAGCTCCGCCGATCATGGGGTTGGGGAATGCCGACGGCTTCAAGATCCAGGTGGAACAACGCGGCTTCGTGGATCCGGTTGAGTTACAAGCCACGACCGACGAACTGATTGCCGAAGGGAATAAGAACCCGCTATTCGCCGGTCTGTTCTCGATGTATCGAGCCGAGACGCCCCAACTGTATGTCGACGTCGACCGCACGAAGTGTGAATCGCTGGATGTGGACATCAATGCCGTGTTCAATACGCTGCAGGTTTACATGGGTGGAACCTACGTCAATCTGTTCAACAAATTCGGCCGCAGTTGGCAGGTCAATTTGCTGGGTGAACATCGTCACCGCGCCGACCCGGAATTCCTGGGCCAGTTGAAGGTTCGCAGCAAACGCGGCGACATGGTGCCGCTGGGGACGCTGGTGGAAGTCCGAGATTCGGCCGGTCCCGCCATCGTGTCACGCTACAACATGTACTTGTCGACCAGCATCAACGGCATCCCTGCGCCCGGTGTCAGTTCCGGGGAAGTGATTCGGGCGATCAACGAACTGACCGAACGCCGGGGCGTGCCATTTGAATGGAGCGAAATCACGTACATGCAGATTCGTGCGGGCAACGTCGCGCTGTTCGTGTTTGGACTGGGAACGCTGCTGGTTTACCTGGTTCTCGCCGCGAAGTACGAAAGCTGGAAGCTGCCGCTGTCGGTCATTCTGGTCGTTCCCATGTGCTTGTTGTGTGCGGTCAGCGGCATGTTGATCACGGGGATGCCAGTCGACATTTTCGTGCAGATCGGGTTCCTGGTCCTGGTGGGCCTGGCTGCGAAGAATGCCATTCTGATCGTGGAATTCGCCGAGCAATTGCGGAACGAAGGCCGGTCGCTGTATGACGCGACTGTCGAAGCCTGCCAGTTGCGGTTGCGTCCGATTGTGATGACCTCGTTCGCGTTCATCCTGGGGGTGCTGCCGCTGGTGCTCGGCAAGGGGGCGGCGGCAGAGATGCGGCGATCGCTCGGCACGGCGGTGTTTTCAGGAATGCTGGGCGTCACAGTGTTCGGCATCTTTCTGACGCCCGTGTTCTATTACGCCATCATGTGGCGCAGCGAACGATTGCGACTGCGTGCATCGGCGGCAGCGGCCAAGGCTGCGACGGTGCCGCTGAAGGGCCATCATGGGACGACCCCCGCAAGCGCTGGTGCGGTGGATAAGACGGTCTGAATGGCGTCGTTACAAGGTCCCAAATGTCCCATCAAAAATGCATGGGACTTATGGGAAGGGCGTGACGAGACCCGTTGTGAGCCGCTTGTAGACGGTTGCCAGGTCCGATTGGCAAATGATGCGGCCTGTGGAATGACCGATTGAGTCTCGACCTTGGAGCAGGGTCTCCGTTACAGTGCGGGCATCAATCCCCAGGTAGTAGGGCCGCCTCGCCGGACGCCGTGCATGGACGCCAACACAAATCCTCCGACAGACGACGTCGCTCCGGCGCCGTCCAGTCGTTCCAGTAATTGGTTGTCCGGCATGCTGGTCATGAGCAGCATGACGGTTCTCAGCCGGATCCTGGGACTTGTGCGCGACATTGCCATGGCTGGACTGTTTGGCTTGTCGCCCGTGATGGATGCGTTCACGATCGCCTTTCGGGTTCCGAATCTATCGCGGAAGCTGTTTGGCGAAGGAGCGCTGGCGACCTCCTTCATTCCGATTTTCGCCCGGGAATTGATCATCGACGACCGTCATAATGCCTGGCGGCTGGCAAGTGCTGTGCTGGGCTGGCTGACCATCTTCCTGTCGGCTGTTGTCTTGGTGGCAGAACTCGGGTTGCTGGTTTGGGCCGTCTGGGGCGCTGTCAGTCCCGAGACGATGGTGTTGATCGAGCTGACGGCCATCATGCTGCCGTACATGATTCTGATCTGCCTGGCGTCACAGGTCGGCGCAGTGCTGAATTCACTGGGACATTTCCGCTGGCCGGCGACGGTCCCGGTCGTTCTAAATCTGGTGTGGCTGCTGGCTGTCTGGTGGGTCACTCCGTGGTTTGCGGACCCTGCGGCGAAAGCGCGTGTGCTGGCGGTCTGCATTCTGGTATCGGGTGTTTTCCAATTGCTGGTGCAGTGGCCCACGCTACGCGGTTTGGGGTTTCGTTTTCAATGGGGATGGCAGCCGGTCCGGTCACAAGTGCGAGAAATCCTGGTCACGATGTTGCCCGTCGTTCTGGGATTATCCATCACGCAGATCAACACGTTCTGCGATAGCCTGATCGCCTGGGCCTTCTCGAGCCCCGCAGGAGATCCGCACGCCGTGCTGCCGCTGCCGGGAAGTCCCGCCTACCCCTTGGCCGCAGGTGCTGTCTCGGCCCTGTACTATGGCGAGCGCATGTATCAGTTTCCCTTGGGAGTGTTTGGTGTCGCCCTGGGTACGGCGATCTTTCCGCTGCTGGCGCGTCATGCCGCCCGCGGTGAAACGGAATCGCTCAAACAAGATCTCGCGTTGGGGCTGAGATTGGTGATGGTGATCGGTGTACCAGCCAGTGCCGCTCTGATGTGGCTGGCCCATCCGATCGCTCGTTGTTTGTTTGAACGGGGAGAGTTCACTCCGACGGACACCCTCCGTACCGCCCAAGTTATTACGGCCTATGGAAGCGGCGTGTGGGCCTATTGTGGGCTGCTGATCCTGCAACGTGGTTGCTACGCCATGGGCGATCGGATGACACCGCTCCGGCTGGGGATGATTTCCGTTGTGGTCAATCTGGCCCTCAACCTGACTCTCATCTGGTTCCTGGCTGAAACCGGTCTCGCCGTGAGCACGGCATGCTGTGCGATGTTACAAGTTGCCGGGCTCCTGTGGGCGATTCAACAGCGTTTGGGGCCATTGGACTGGGGGCGACTCCGCAGTTGTGCCGTGCGGACCTTGCTGGCAACTATCGTGATGTCAGCCGTTGGCATGGGCTTGATCAAGTTCGGAGCTCAAACCGGCTGGTGGTCGGGAAAGTTGCTCGGTCTCGGGGTGCCGTGCCTGGGGGCGTCGTTCGCCTATCTGGCTGCTGCGTGGTGTCTGAAACTGGACGATTTGTGGATCCTGTTTCGGCGGAACAAATAGTAAGTTGCAGGGGTCGGGTTCGCGATTTTTGGAAATTGGCTGTATCAGCGTTGGAAATGCCAGGGAGACGTACAACAGCCAATTTCGAAAAATCGCAGGCCCGACCCCGACCGTTTACTCCAGCGACTCTTTCGTTTTTGAGACCCTTGGATTACAGAAATCGTGAGCAACCTGTGATCGGCCAATTTTGATTGATGCCACTGGCTGCGGATGACGTATACCGTTCTATCAACTGAAAATCGTGCCTCAATGGGGCAATTTGCGGAAACTTTACCGGAAATACCCAACTAGTGCTCTGTCACGACTTAATTTTCGGGTTGGGTGCCACTGGCTATGCCAGTGCCGGTAGTCTTTCGGCTGTCCGAAAAGCACTGGCATAGCCAGTGGCACCCGAAGATTTAGCCTTGATGAAACACTCGTCACCGGCGCAAACTTTTTCGTTACTCCTTGAGTGATTTCGCATCTCAACTACTGGTTCTTCATGACCCTCACCACAGACAATCCGGAACGATACCATCCCTACACCACCGAGTGGTTTGCATCCTTGCGAGAACGATTGGGCGAAGGGGTCTGCCGGCGCCTGGGGTACTACGTCATCCCACCGGACATGCTGTTGTCTGTCGTCATCCCCGTCTACAACGAACGCCAGACGCTGTTATCATTGCTGGACCGAGTCAAAGCCGTCCCCCTCCGCAAGGAAATCATCCTGGTGGACGATGGCAGCCGCGACGGCACGCGCGACCTGTTGGCTGAGTTGGAATTGGTCGCCGACGCCGATCCCCAAAACCGCCTGCGAATCTTTTATCATCAGAAGAACGCTGGTAAGGGGAGTGCACTCCGGACCGGGTTCGCCGAGGCCCGCGGCGATATCGTCATCATCCAGGATGCCGACCTGGAATACGATCCGGCCGAATATCCGCGGTTGCTGCAGCCCATCGTCGAGGGACAGGCGGATGTCGTGTATGGTTCGCGGTTCCTGGGGGATTATTCGCACCGGGTCCTCTATTATTGGCACTACCTGGGGAACCGGTTCTTGACGACGCTCTCGAACTGCTTCTCCAATCTGAACCTGACTGACATGGAAACCTGTTACAAGGTTTTCAAGCGGGAAGTGATCCAGGAAATCGTCCCGACTCTGAAGCAAAATCGGTTCGGCTTCGAACCGGAGGTGACCGCCAAAATCGCCCGTCGCCGGCTGCGGATCTACGAGATGTCCATCAGTTATTCCGGCCGGACCTACGACCAGGGCAAGAAGATTGGCTGGCGGGACGGATTGAAGGCCATCTGGTGTGTCGTACGCTATGGCTTCGCTGACTGACTGGTTGGGGTGTTGCCAGTTGTCAGTTCGAGAGCGTGTCTGGCAAATACAAGCTCGAAGCGCAAGCGAGTGCATTCCGTTTGAACGAGCCATCAAATGCACTCGCTTGCGCTTCGAGCTTGTATTCGCGGTCACTTCGTGACCGGTTGTGGCGTGACTACGATTTATCAGACACGGCCTAGCATCGCGGCTCGCGGTAGAATACTTTGGTGACGTCGCGCGTGGGACGCGATTGACTTCTCGCCCGTCCTGATGGACGTACCAAATCCTGGAGATGACGACCGACGTGTCTGAAACGGAAACACAGCCCGCCATTCCCGCCGACCCGGAATCGGGTATTTGCTGTGGCGGTGGCGATGAAGGTCATGGCTGCACGCAGGAATCGCCCGGCGGAGTGCCGCGACCGGGGCCGCTCGATGGTTGTCCGACACCACTCGCCTGGCAGCAAGTGCTCACGGCCTTTCACGAACAAAGTACCGCGTTCGAAGTCCAGCGACCAGGATATCGACTCCGCGGTCGAGCCTTGGGAAACGGTCCGCCGCTCTACCTGCTGTGTGGCATGGGTGGCACCTCGGATAGCTTCTGCCTGCTGGCCTATCTGCTCCGAGATCTCTTCCGCTGCGTGGTGTTTGATTATCCGGGGACATTTGAGGCCATCCACCCCAGCCGTCGAGTCACACGGGAATCGCTGCGAGATGACCTGCTGGCGGTGGCTGATCAGCAGGGAGATCCGCAGTTTTCTCTGTTCGCCACATCCTTCGGCGGTCTGGTTGCATTAGAGACGCTCCTGGCCGCCCCCCATCGCATTTCGCGAGCCGTCATTCAGGGAGGATTCGCGCGACGTCAACTCTCGTTCGCCGAGCGAGCCATTGTCCGACTCGGTGGGTTTCTGCCTGGGAAACTGAAATCATTGCCCGGCAGCAGGATGGTCCAGGAACAGAATCACCGCCGCTGGTTTCCGCCGCTGGACGCGACACGCTGGCAGTTCTTCTCCGACGATGCCGGGCAAGTCCCGATCCAGTCGATGGCCCGCCGTGGAGCCATCATCCGCGATACCGACTTGCGACCAATCCTTGCCGAGATTCAGCAGCCCATCCTGCTGATCCAAGCCGAAGGCGACGGCCTGGTCACTCGCGAATGTCACGAGGCGTTGGCAAAAAGTCTGCCGCATGCCGAAGTCGCCTGGATGCATAGCGCGGGACATCTGCCGCACTTGACCAGCCCGCATCGCCTGGCAAAGTTCCTGCGAGACTTTCTCCTGCCGGCCCAACCGCCAGCCGTCGCGCCTTGACGATCCGCAGTGCATGCCCCGTCAAGGTGATTCTTTTTTCGCCAACCAAGGTGAAAAAAGCGTCGGCCAGTCATTCACCCGCCATTCCATTGGCGGGACTCACCTGTTTTTGAGAGGGGGCAGCGATTGGAGCAGGATCTCTGTAAACCCTGAATTCCCAGCCCGCACGGTATATTTCTTGTCCAATCGAACAGCGACTTCCCTTCGGAATTCCTGTCAAATCGAAATATCGGCGCGCAATGTGCCACTTGACCAGATCCGTCAGATCGTTGCGTCTTGAGAGCTTGTCCCGCCGGTCCGCAACCCACACTTAGTTGTCCAGAAGGTCTTCCATGCAAACTGTCACTCGACGAAAGAACTGCTTGCCTTCAAACGGCCGCAATGGCTTTACGCTGATCGAATTGCTGGTTGTGATCGCCATCATTGCCGTGTTGATCGGTCTGCTGCTGCCTGCCGTCCAACAGGCCCGGGCCGCCGCTCGGCGAACTCAGTGCAAGAACAACCTGAAGCAACTCGCCTTGGGGATCCATAACTTCGAGGCCTCGCAACGCGCCTTTCCGATGACCTACACCGCGACCATTAACCTGGGGACTTCCAGCCAGATTGGTCAACAGAGTTGGGCACCGCAGATTTTGGCCTATCTCGATCAAGCCAGCTTGTTGAACCTGGGAACTGGCTGGGACATCAAGGCCAACTGGTGGGACTCGACCAATTCCAATTCGGGAACCTACGCGGGCCAGGCTGTGGCGAATCGTCAGATTGCCGGGATGCAATTGGCGGTGATGAATTGCCCGTCCACGCCGAACGGTTATCGGATGGAAAACAAGGACAACACGCCAGAGACCAAGCTGGGTGCCTGCGGCGACTACTTCACTCCGACCGGTGTGCATCTCGATATCAACAGTTCTCTGCCAGCCAGCTCGGCATTTTCCAGCTCGTCCGATTTGCGAGGCGTCATGGCTGGCTATAACGCCACGACCAACACGCAAAATCGCATCTCGGATGTGACCGACGGGACGTCCAATACGATCATGCTCGGTGAATGTGCCGGTCGCGAAGACGTCTGGCGTAAACGGACGATGACAACTCTCAGCTATGCCGCCCCCCGCTATCGAGCCCGTGGCGGCGCGTGGGCCACCAATGACAATGTCTATACGATTGGCACACGAACCACCTCGGATTACGCCGGCAGCACGACCATTCCAGGCCAGCTTGCCATCAACAACTCCAATGAATACGGCCATTGCTTCTACAGCTTTCACGACGGCGGAGCCAATTTCGCGTTTGCCGATGGCTCGATCAAGTTGCTGGGTGAATCGATGGACCTGCGGGTCCTGGGATCATTGGTGACACGCGCGGGCGGTGAAGTCGCGACTGTTGACTGACGCTCTGAACCAATCGCTGACTGTATTAGACTGAGACGACAGCATGCCTGGGCGGACCATTCATGGGCGGCACGTATGGACCTTGCTGGCCAGCGGATTTGTCCTGTTCATCGCAGGTTGCGCCCAGGAACCTGGCGGCCCGTTGTGTTTTTCCACGCGGGGCAAAATCCTGTACGATTCCCAGCCGCTGGCGGAAGCGTTGGTCGTCTTCCACCCGCTGGCTTCTGAGCCTGAAGGCAACAACCATCAGCGGCCGATTGCCGTCACCGAAGCGGATGGCACGTTTCAGTTGTCGACATTGGGAACCCGGGATGGTGCTCCCGAGGGCGATTACGTGATCACGGTGGAACTCAGGGAAGTTCGAATGGATGGCGATACGCCCGTCCGCGACGGCAAGAATCTGCTGCCCCCCCGCTACCAGGATCCAGCCCAGTCCAGCCTGAAATATCACGTGATCGAAGGTGAAAACCAGATACCGACGCTGGAACTGCTGAGCAGGTAGATCGTGTCGCGGCCAAAGGGATTGAGAAAATCGCCCCGTTCAGTTCAGCGGGGCATTCGGGTCTACGCGGGGTGTCGGCCGTTTGAACTTGATCGGGGGGGCAGGCGGGACGCCGCGGGGGCGACGCAGTTCGGCCGCGTCCAGATCGTTCATCAGACGGCCGGGGGCACCTAGCTGCTGTGCCTTAAGTCTATGCACGGCATGCTCTTCCATCAACACTTCCTGGCGGAACTTCTGATGGCTGACAGTGCGGCGGAGCGTGAGGTTCCGCTTCTCGATGGCGATGCCGCTGAGAGCAATGATCACCAGCAGAATTAAGGCACCACCAAACCGGTAAAACATGCGGCAAAACCGTAGCATTAGGCTGTAGCGGAATCTCGTAAGAGTTCCCGCCGCCAGCTAACCGACTTCCGACAGCTCTGGACGTTCGTAGCAATCGGGGCACGCGTCAGAATTCTCACGAATTCTGCTACATTCATCTATCGGTGCTCAACCGGCTTGCCCACGACCTGTGTCTGGCTGGCATCGGGAGGAAGGAGCAGAATTGCGCCGGTTGAGAGGCCTTCCGTGCTCGCCAAGCGGTCTTTATTGAGTTCGTAGATCTCTTCCCAGCGCGTCGATCGCCCCAGAGTTTTCTTGGAAATCAACCACAGCGTGTCGCCGGGGCCGATGCGATAGGCCGGTCGCCCGTCCGCTTCGACATAGTAACCCGGTGTCTTGGGCGCGTTCGGAGAATGCCTGACGGCACCGACTGGTCGCGGAGCTTCCATGACGGGCAACAAGTTGCCGTACTGTTGTTCGAGTTGCTCCTTCGACGGTGTGGAGATCTTGATCCCGGGCTTCATGTTTCGCGGATCGGGAATGGTCGCTTCATTGTGCTTGGCGAGGGCCGCGAAGTACCGGGCGGTCCCGTAGACTTTGCGAGAGATGCGCCAGTAGTTGTCGTTGGGCCGGACGATGTACTCGCCGACGTTGGCCACCAAGGGTTCCGACTGGGGATTGAACTGGCCGCCGGGCGCGGGCTGTGGTCGGCTGCCTGCGCGGTGGGCGGCGGTCCCCTGTGATTGCAGTTGGCCTTCGCGGTAGCCCCCCAGCCGCTCATCGTTGGGATCCAGCGGCGGGGCGTTCCCTACGCGTGGCTGTGTGGCGGGCACCGCCGGAAGCGGTGGCGCTGACGTGCGGGGGGCCGTTGTTCGCGGTGCGGTGGTCCTGGGGGTTGTCGGCACGAAGCTTTCTTGCGGCGCACTTGACGGATCAGTTGGCACGGGCGCTTGTGCGGTCTCGAGACCTTTCGCACGGGGTGCCGTGGCGCGGCGGCGAATGGGTTCCGCCGCAGTACCTGCCGTCTGGGCAAATGTCGTGTCGGCGGCCGGTGCTGCCGTATCAAACGCAGCCACTTCGGCTGGCTGCTGCATCGGTTCGGCGGCTTGCATCGGATCGTTTAACCGGGCCGGGGCGTCGTCGGTCAGTTCCGGACCAGTTGTCGCCACTTCGGCATTTTCAACAGTTTCCGCACCTTGCGTCGGAGCTTCGAATAGATCCGTCCCCTGTGCCGGAACTTCATCGACGGCAGCATTCAATTGAGGGGGCGCGCCGGCTTCTTCCAGCGCACCTTCGGCGGGCAATTGACCTGCATCAGTGGAATTCACACTGGCAGACTCGGCGTTGGTGGCGAAAGGATCGCTGGCTGCGTCCTTCGTCCCGCCCTCCGCCAGCAATTCCGTACCGGCCTGAGCCTGTGGGTCTTGCAACGGGGGAGCGTCCTTGGCATCCGTCTTCGTGCCATCCTTGGCACTCGGTTTTCCATCCTTGGCGGCCACGTCTCCGGCCTTGGCAGTGTTGTGCTTTTTCTGGAAATTGCGGAAGACAACGAAGCTGAATACGGCCACCAGCACGAGCAGCACGAACAGAATAAACTTGTTTTCGCGGGTGATCCCGGGTTTGGCAGGAGCCAGGCCCCAATCAGACCCTTCCTGGTCATCTGGCGGAGCGGTCGGCTGGGCCGCCGGTCGGCTGGCCGGCTGGCTGTGAGCCACCGTTGGCTGCTGTTGATGTTGCGGAGCCTGCCCAGCTTGTGACTGTGGCATCTGCGCCGGCCGGTGCTGAGGCTGCTGCATTACAGCTTTCTCGCCGACCTGAGCTTGGCGCTGCGCGACCTGGGGTTGGCCCGCTGCTCCTGGGGGGTTGCCGAGACCGGCTTGGATGTTAGGTTGTGCCATACCGCGGGCTCCCGAAACGCCTGCTTGACCTGACGGTCTTCCAGGGAATGAAAACTGATAATGACGACAATCCCACCCGGAGCCAGGCAATTCGCCAGGACACCCGATAAGACTGTTTCGAGTTGCAATAGTTCTTGATTGACGGCAATTCGCAACGCTTGAAACACCCGTATGACGGGGTCGCGGCGTGCTTGAACAGAAAGGGACGCTGGCAATGCGGACTGCACAACCTCGGAAAGATCTTGTGCGGTGCGAATGGGTTTGATGGGTTGTTGCTGGACAATCCGCTCGGCAATGCGCCGGGCGAATGGTTCCTCACCGTAGTTGTCTAATATTTCTTGAAGTTCCGCTAGACCAGTTTTTTGCAACCATTTCCACGCGGGTTCCCCCTGAGTGGTATCGAATCGCAAGTCCAGCGGCCCGGTCGCCTGATAACTGAATCCGCGGTCATCCGCCGCCAGTTGATCTGATGACAATCCGATGTCCAGCAGAATTCGATCGACGCGGTCAATCCCCAGATCGTCCAGTACGCTGCGCATCTGGGCGTAGCTGGCATGCACCAACTGGCAATTCGGGGCCTCCAGCTTTTTCGCGGCCCAGCCCAGCATGTACGGATCACGATCCAAGCCAATCAAACGTCCTGCGGGCCCAATTCGCTTGAGAATCTGCGCACTGTGTCCACCCGCCCCGACGGTCCCGTCGACAACGGTCAACCCCGGTTGTAAATCCAGATGCTGCAAGACTTCGCGCAGCAGGACAGGAATATGCACGGCCTTCTGAGGGCGCTCGGGAAGTCCGGAAGGTTCATTCATGGGGGGATCGATCGTAAATGGAATGCTGAAGACTGAGGTAGGTGGGATTGCACAAAAATTCTCGTCCGTAAGATGGGCACTCTTGCCCGTCTCTGCAATTCACAATACAGACGGGCAGGAGTGCCCATCTTACAGTCCGAGTCTGGGCTGGTCGTGATTGATAATAAGGCACTGCTGTCGCCAAACCTTGCCCAACCGGCAAACTTGTTGTGCATTCGTGGTACAATTGGATTGGCTTGCCCGGCAGTCGTTGCGGGTACAAATCGCACAATTGCGACGCATCCTCACGAGCCGGATTTTCTGGAGCTCGCGGAACGATCTTAAAGAGACGGCCCGGCGAGTTCGCCGCGGCGCATGGCGACTTCGTACCGTGAATCGGGGTACGCAGTGACGTGGTTCGGGTGCGAAAATCTGGACTCCGGCAGATCTACTGGCAAAGGTAATTCGAATGGCTTCCGTGTTGCGACGCGTGCTGGCAGGCTGGCTGGTGTGGTGCATGTTCGGCTCCGCGGTGACGCCAGTCTGGGCTCAGGCCGCGGCGGCTGATCCAGCGGTTGCCGAAGCGGCTCAACCTGCCGCGGCAGATGAGGCGGCGAAAAAGCCCCCGGTCGAGTCCCCGCTGGTGGTCGAACCGGAGACCCCCGAAGCGACGTTTGAGGCCATCGTCTTGATGGTCGACCTGGTACGCCCCGAAGTCGCCAAGCTGTACCTTGAAAAATTCATGGAGACCGATCCGCCCGATGACCTGCTGCTGGCCATCCGGGAAAAGTACGGTCCCGGTGTGTTCCTGAAGCTCTCGAACATTAAAGAGCTCCAGCCGTTGTCGATTGAGTTGTTGAAACGGAACAACGCCGCCTTCACGCGGTTTGCTCGCGATCCGGCCCGGCTGGATGCGCTGTTGAAGGATCTGGTCAGCGGCACGGGAGCTCAACGGACCACCGCCCAGTTTCAGATGCAGTCGGCCGGCGTCAACGTGGTGCCGGCCCTGATCAGTGCCCTGGGAAATCCCGCCTATGCCGAATCTCAAAATACTCTGGTCGAGATGCTGGCCATCATCCGAGACGGGGCTGTGCCTCCCCTGGAAGCGGCGTTGGTGGCACCCGATTCTCGGGTGCGCCTGGCCGCCATTCAAGCACTCGGACTGATCCGCAATTCGCACGCGATCCCCCACTTGCTGCGCTATGCGGGACAGACCGAACCTTCGGAGGAAAAGGCGTCGGCCTCGAAGGCCATTGCACACATCCTGGGAAATCCCAGCATTACAGCTGCTGATAGCAGCGGTGTCGCGACGCGGTTGCTGCAACAGGCTCGCGATTACTTCAACTCCAAGATTGAATACACGCTGGACACCGACAAACTGGTCACCGTCTGGTCCTGGAGCGATCAACTGGGCACCGTCCAGGAGCGACGAGTTCCCCCGGCGGAGGCCGCATTGACAGACGGCCTGTTTTTCGCGAAGGCGGCGTTGGAGGTCGCACCCGAGCGGCTGGACGTGCAGACGTCCTATTTGACGATGCTGCTGACTCAAGAGGCCACGCTTACGGGATTTGGCCGGCCCCTCAAGGCGGGGCCCGGTACGGTTCACGATCTGGCGGCATCACTGGGAGCGGATGTTGTTTTCCGAAGTCTCGACGAGGCCCTGACATCGCGGCACACGGCCGCGGCGGTGGCCGCGTTGCAGATCCTGTCCAAGATTGGAACGGTCCAACAGGTGCGCAGCGTGTCGACCAAGCAGTCGTCCCTGCAGCGGGCTCTGAATTATCCCAACCGGCGCGTCCAGTTCGCCGCGGTCCAGACGATCATCGCACTCGATCCGACGACCCGCTATCCCGGCACCGAGCGTATCGTGGCGGTTCTGGGCAAGGCGTTGACTCAGGCCGAAGCCACCCAGCCCCGCGGCCTGGTCTTGGATTCGGTGGTCGAACGCGGTCAGAGTCTGACGGGATTCCTGCGGACGATGGGCTACGAACCGATTCTGGTGCGCACCGGCAAAGAGGGATTCAAGACGGCCGCGACGGAACAGGAAGTCGATCTGGTGCTGATCGACGCCAATATCCAACGCTGGGCGCTGTCGGAAACAGTCGCCAATTTCAAAGCCGATCCGCGAACGACAGACTTGCCCATCGTGATCTACGGCACGGCGTTAAGCGAACGGAATATCCGCGTGCAGACTCAGCAATACCGCAACGTCTTCTTCATTCAGGAACCGGCCGCCGCAGAAGACTTGAGGGAACAGACCGCGCGGCTCCTGGCCGAACAGGCGGAAGCCCCGCTGTCCCCCGAAGAGCGATCGGAAAAGGCGATTATCGCTGCCGAATTGCTGTCCTTTCTGACTTCCGGCCAACGCCGATCCTTGTATAACTTGACTCCCGTCGAGCCTCAACTGCTGACGGCGGTGGAGAATACTCAACTGGCCACCTGGCTGCTGCCCGTGGTGGGAGCCCTGCCCACCTCGCAAGCCCAAATTCGCATCGCCAGTCTGGTGGGTGACGAGGTCACCCCGATGGAGGTGAAGGTCATTGCCGCGAGAGAATTGACGCGTCACGTGCGCCAACACGGGCTGCGGATCGCGCGCGAGCAGGTGCAGGCCCTGCATCAGGTATGGGACCAGTCCTCAAACGGTCCGCTGCATGCGGAGTTGTCCTCGTTGATGGGACTTCTGAAACCCAATTCCGCATTGATTGGCGAGCGGCTGCGAAGTGCCCCGGTCAACCAGGCACCCACTCCCGGACCAGCGGCCAAGCCTTGACCGCTGAGACTTTTGTGCCATCACGAAGTGATGAGCGTTCCCAGGCGAGCGTCCGGCGTGAGCCGGATGGTTGTTAGCGACTCACTGCAACCAGATATCATGGACTTTTTTTGAAGGGTCGCGTTAGGTTTGCCACCTGGCAAGACCTGTTGAGATCAACAGAAACCCGCTAAAAACCATCCGGCTTACGCCGGACGCTCGCCTACGAAGAGCGCAAAGCAAAAGTCTAAACCGCTCTCGTCTCCGCGAATCGATGCAAAGCCCGATCGTGTGGAGCCCCGCAAATTTTGCCTCAATTAGCGTAGATTAGCGTCAATTAGTGTTCCCCAATGTCTTCTCAATCCTTCGAGATGATCGCCGTCGCCGCAGGCTCCGGGTTAAACAATTAGACGGCAACCCCGCTCGTATAACCGGGAGCCAACGGCGACCGTGGCCCACTGTGGATGGCAACGGGAAATCACGCCGTGCCGCTCAAGGCCACGATCTCGCGCATGTAGTCGAGTACTCCCTGGCTGTCGACTTCCACCATCACATCGATATTCGGCTGGGCTCGGGAAAACCGGCGACGGTCCGCCACCGTTGTGCCCCAAGTGAGCCGGCCTTCCGTTTCGATATCGATGGCCATCGGTTCGCTGCGAAACAAATCGGGACGCGAAATCGCAGTCAGCGCCACCACGTCGCGCGGCAGGATCCCCTCCATTCCCAGGCAATGATGATAGGCCCGGAAGGCAAACGGCAAGACGCCTCGCAGAAATTTGACCGACTTTGACACGCCGGTCCCGGTCACGCGTTCGAATTGATCGATCGTCAATTCGACGCAATTCGTCACGTCGAGCGGAACCAATGTCTTCGTCGCGGGAGAACGGAGCACTCGGCGAGCCGCTTCGGGGTCACGGAAGATGTTCTGCTCGGCCAGGGGGGTGGCATCGCCGCCCACGCTGATCGCACCTCCCAGACAGACCAGACCACCCAGCAGCGACATGAATTCCGGCATCCGCTCGATCGCCGCCGCCACATTCGTCAGCGGCCCCAGGGTCAGCAGGGTGATCGAATTCGGATACTGCTTGACCAGATCGGTCAACACCTTGGGAGATTCGTGGGCGCGATGCAGTTCGGCGATCAGCATTTCGCAATCGCCCAGGCCCGTGGGGCCATTCAGTTTGGCCAACTGTTCGAGTGCCGAGACGGGGTGATCCCGGCCTTCGGACTCGATTGCACTGCCGACCCGCGGCAGCTTTGGCGGATCCAGTTGCGCCAGAATTCCGTGCAGGTTCCGCGTCGCGTCTTTGGCGGAAACGCAGCCCGCCACTGCCGTGACTGCCAGCAGATCGATCTCGGGATCCAGCAGGGCGAGTAAAATCGCCAAGGCGTCGCCGATCCCAGGATCAGCGTCTATGATCAGTTTTCGCTGAGTCATCCAAGAGACTCCTTCCATGCCACGTAGGCGAACCACAACCGGTTTTGTCAGAGCCTGCTACTGATTGTACCGCGATACAGGGAACGGTCAAATCGGCCTGCCAACCGGTTGACTCTCGCTTACTCAGATGCCATCCTGCTGGTGTCGATTGAAAACGCTCACAATTCGGGATGACCAACATGCAGGAAGTCATTGAACACGCGCTGCACCGTCTGATGGAACGGCAGGATTTGACCGTGGATCAGATGCGTGCGGTCATTTCCACCATCATGGAGGGACAGTCGAGTGAAGTGGAAATCGCCGCTCTGCTGACGGCGCTCAGGGTCAAGGGGGAATCGGTCGCGGAGATCGCCGGGGCGGCCCAGGCGATGGTGGATCATGCGACCCCGATCGACACGCAACGCACGGGCCTGCTGGACACCTGCGGAACCGGCGGCGACCAACTCCATACGTTCAACATCAGCACCACCACCGCATTCGTGGTGGCCGGGACAGGAATTCCCGTCGCCAAGCACGGCAACCGCAGCGTTTCCAGCACCAGCGGCGCGGCGGATGTGCTGGAAGCGTTGGGCGTCAACATCCAGTTGACGCCGCAGCGGGTCGGGCAGTGTGTGCGCGAGATCGGCCTGGGATTCTGCTTTGCTCCGCTATTGCACGGGGCGATGAAGCACGTCGCCCCGATTCGCAAGCAGTTGAAGTTCCGCACCATTTTCAATTTGCTCGGCCCCCTGACCAATCCCGCTCGGGCGGAATTTCAGCTCATCGGAACGGGTCGTATCGAGACAGCGGAAAAGCTGGCCCAAGCCCTGACCCTGTTGAATCGCAAGCGGGCCTGCGTGGTGTGTGGAGCAGGACAGTTGGATGAAGTGGCCTTGTGGGGCACGACCACTGCCTTTGAAGTCCAGCAGCAGACAGTGACCCGCCACGCCTGGACGGCGGCCGATTTTGGATTGCCCGAATGCCATCCGGACCAATTGCGAGTGACCTCGCCGCAGCAAAGCGCCGAGGTTGTCCGCGGTATCTTGGACGGCGTTCTCGGACCCGCCCGCGACATCGTCATCGCGAATTCAGCGGCCGCATTGTGGGTCGCCGAACGGGCTCCCGATTTACTTTCGGCCGCAAAACAAGCCGCCGCCGCCATCGATTCGGGGGCAGCCCGAGGGGTCCTGCAACGGTTGATCGAGATGTCGAACCAAGCTTAACGCATGCTCAAAAAAGGCGAGCGTCCGGCGTAAGCCGGATGGTTGTTAGCGACTCTCGTGAATCTTTTACGAGCGATTTTTTTGATAGGTCGCATTAGAGCGTTTTTGCATTGAGTGTTTCTGTGAACGAAACCCGCTAACAACCATCCGGCTTACGCCGGA
>CAMAVF010000059.1 GCA_945861445.1 Planctomicrobium piriforme
GTCGTAGATCGTGGAGACGAGGGGATTATGGGATTGCTCACGGGAAAAAAGGGGTTGGTGTTCGGGATCGCAAATGATCATTCGATCGCCTGGGCTATTACTCAAAAGCTGCATGACGAAGGGGCGGAGATGGGGTTTACCCACCTGCCCGACAAGGACCCCGAACGTCCTCGCATGGAAGGCCGCTTGCGCAAGCTGGTCGAACCGCTGGGGACCAAACTGATCATGCCCTGCGATGTCCAGAAGGACGCAGATCTCGATAAGGTCTTCGCGGCCGCAAAGGAAACTTATGGGCAGCTCGACTTTGTCGTCCACTCGGTGGCCTATGCCCCGATTGAGGACCTGAAGAAGCCGACGCACGCCTGCAGCCGTGCCGGCTTCCTGACGTCAATGGATATCAGTTGCTACAGCCTGATCGCGGTCTCGCACCGCGCCCAGGAACTGCTGGTGCCCGGGGGCAGCATCCTGACGCTGACGTACCTCGGCGGCGAAGCGGTCATCCCCGGCTACAACATCATGGGTGTCTGCAAGGCCGCGTTGGAAAGCAGCGTCAAGTATCTCGCCTATGAATTGGGCGCGAAGGGCATTCGCGTGAACGGACTGAGTGCCGGGCCGTTGAAGACCCTGAGTTCATCAGCCGTCAGCGACTTCGACAACATGCTCAAGTTGTACGGCCAGATGGCACCGCTCAAGCGCAACGTCACTGCGGAAGAAGTCGGCAAGACGGGACTGTACCTGTTAAGCGATCTGGCGAGCGGCGTGACGGGCGAGTGCCTGCACGTCGATTCGGGCTACCATGTGATGGCTGCGCCGCCGTCGGATATCAAGGTCTAAGCGAGTCTGCACTGCCCGTTTCATGACCGCAAACTCTCCCGCGACCGCCGCTCTGTCGACCGGTGACCTGCAACGTCAACAGGCGTGGGGCCGGTTGCTGTTGTTGACGGCGGCGATTGGCTGGAGCGTTATTGGCGTGGCGGTGAAGAGCCCCCTGCTCAAGGATGTTCCGGGGCCGACGTTCGCGGGGTGCCGGGCACTGATGGCAGGGCTGTTTCTGCTGCCGTTCGTCCGGCCGTCGATGGTGCGATTCCGCTGGGGACTGCTGCCGATGGTGATTTGCTTCGCCAGCATGAATGTCTTGTACATCATGGCGATGCAGCAAACCACGGCGGCAGCCGCAGTTTTCTTGCAATACACGGCCAGCCTGTGGGCCATGGTCTTCGGCGTGGTGTTTCTCAGGGAACCGTTGTTGCGCGGCAATGCCATCGCGCTGATCTGCGGCTTGCTGGGCATTGCCTGGATCGTTCACAACGACTGGAGCGGCGAGAATTTTCAGGGCAACTTGATCGCCCTGACGAGTGGCGTGATGTACGCGGGGGTCATTGTCACGCTGCGGGCGTTGCGGGACGAGTCTCCTCAATGGCTGATTCTCGTGTGCTATATCGCCAGCGGGGCCGTGTTGCTGCCGTGGATTCTGCAGGGCATTCAAGAACTGACGCTGTGGCAATGGCTGTTGCTGGCCGGTGTCGGCCCCCTTCAAATGGGCCTGCCGTACATCCTGTTTGCGAAGGGGTTGAAATTGATTCCGCCGCAGGAGGCGGGACTGATCCTGCTGATCGAACCGCTGTTGAATCCAACCTGGGTCTGGCTGTGCTGGGGCGAGGCGATCTCACCCGCAACCGCGGTGGGAGGCGGGTTGATCTTGTTTGGTCTGACGTTGCGTTATACGGTGTTTCGTGAACGGGTCGTATAGAGACGTAGCGCCGTCGCCGTTGGCTCCGGGTTAAACAATTTAGGGGTCAATCTGCTCGTTTAACCGGGAGCCAACGGCGACCGCTCTCTCTTGGCCTGCGGTTGGACGGGGCGGGAGACCCGACCAAAGAGGATCGGGCCTCCGCCGATGGTTACGGTGCCTTCTTCGGCAGACTGGGCCGTTCGTAATTCTTCCACCAATCGGGACCTTCGGCTTCAATCTCGGCATTGAGTTTTTTTAACGACTCACGCATCTCGGCGAACTTTTCGGGTTCCCGGTCGGCGAGATTGTCTTCCTCGTGGGGATCTTTACCCAGATGGTACAACTCGAACCGGGTCAGGGGTTCGTTGGCGACGATCTTCCAATCGCCGCTGCGCAGCGCCGTCTTCGGCCATTGAATGGCGATCGGGCACCGCCAATACATGGGTCGCGCTCGAGTCACCTCGTGCTGCCCGGCAAACAAGGGAAGCAGGCTGCCGCCATCAATGACACGGTCTTTGGGCAGCGGAATCTTGGCCGCCTCGCAGACCGTCACGAAGAGATCTGAACCGATCACCGGCGTATCCGAAGTCGTATGGGGCTTGATCTTACCCGGCCAGCGAATGATGCCTGGGACGCGGATGCCCCCTTCGTAGACATCCCGTTTGCGGCCCCGCAGCCCGCCGGTCGATCCTCGGTTCCGGCCCTGACTGCCATCCCCTTCCGGACCATTGTCCGCCGTGAAGACGACCAGCGTGTTTTCGGTCAGTTTCAACTCCTCCAGCGTCGACATCAACCGGCCGAACGCGTCATCCAATTGACTGATATTCCCGTGATGCTGCCGTTGATCGGCATTCGGCAAGTCGCGATACAGCTCCTGGAACTTGGGATCTGATTCAATCGGCAGATGCGGTTCATGAGTCCACACCGAGAGCAAAAACGGTTGATCTGGTTTGCGCTGTTGCTTCAGCCACTGGATCCCTTCATCGACGACGAGCTGTGCCGAGAAACCGGTGAGTTTGCCAATCGCCTTGCCATTCCGGACAAAATTGACCGGGTCCTTGTGGCTGGGTGCCGCATTGTTTTGAGTCGCCAGCCACCAGTCGTAGCCGTGGTCGTTCGGTTGCGGATGTCGCGGATCGTTGAAGTAGCCGTTCAGATGCCACTTGCCCGTATGACACGTCGCATAGCCCTGATCGTGCAGCAGTTTGGCAAACGTGATCTCGCTGCGTCGCAGGTGAATCTCACGCCCTTCCGGAATCCAGGTGAAGACACCATTCCGATACGGCGTGCGACCGGTCAGGATGGCGGATCGAGATGGCGAACAGACAGCACTCGCCGAATAGCATTGGGTAAGCCTCAGCCCCTGCTGCGCAAACCGATCGAGGTGGGGCGTCTTGATCAGCGGATGTCCGTAGCAGCCGAGATCTCCCCAGCCCAGATCATCGGTGAGGAACACGACCACATTCGGGCGGGACTCGGCGGCGCTGACAGTCGTGCTGACAGCGATGAGGAACGTGACTGTCAACAGCCATCGAATCACACAATCAGAAATCCCGCGCGACATGGGGAGACTCGCTTTCTGGCCGATATGCAACAGGACCTATGGTAGAGAACGCCATGAGAAACCTTACCCGCGCGGAGCGGCGGTCGTCCATCATAACGTCAGTCGCAGGGTGAATTGTCTTTCTGAACTTGCTAGACTCGATTGCATTCAGCCTCCCTTCCCCGTGTGATCAAAGTGAAAGTCTGATGCAGAAATCTCGACGGCGGATTGGGCTGGCGTGTGCGGTGTTGATCATCCTGGCAGGCGCCGGCTACTGGTGGTTTTCGCGAACGGCCCGCCCCAATATCCTATTGATTACGCTGGACACCACTCGAGCCGACCGGATTGGAACGTATGGGTACAAGTCGGCGCGCACTCCCGTTCTGGATCAACTCGCCCGGGAAGGGGTCCTGTTCGAACGCGCCTACACCGTAGCTCCGCTAACATTGCCCGTGCATGCCAGCCTGATGACGGGACTCTATCCGCCTGAGCATGGACTGCGGACCAACGGCTACGGCAGCCTGTCGGCGGACCGCACCACGCTGTGTGAAATCCTGGTCCGCGAGGGCTACGTCGCGGGAGCCTTCGTCGCGTCCTTCGTGCTCGATAAAAAATTCGGGCTCAATCAGGGATTTCAGGAGTACAACGACGATCTGATCGGCGCGAAGCCGACTCAAGACGCGATTCATCGTTATCGCGACGGCAGCCTGGTGGTTGATGCCGCATTGCAATGGCTGGGCAAATCCCGGTCGAAGCCGTTCTTCTGCTGGGTCCATTTGTACGATCCGCATGCTCCCTATGAAAGCCGATCTGCCGAATTTGGTGACGCGTTTGCCAAGTCACCCTACGACGGCGAAATTGCCTATACCGATCAGCAAGTGGGCCGCGTGCTGGAGTTTGTGAAGAATCATCCGAAGACCATTGTCATCGTGGTCGGAGATCACGGCGAATCGCTCAGTGAGCATCATGAGCTGCAGCATGGGTATACGCTTTACAACAATACCCAGCACGTGCCGCTGATCCTGCGGGGCGTGCCCGACGCCGTGCCCGGCACGCGTGTGGCCACCCCGGTGACTTTGGTGGATGTGCTGCCGACGCTGCTGGAAATGCTGAAACTGCCCACTCCGGCGGGGGTCAGTGGGCGCAGTTTTCTGGAATCGCTGTCGGGAAAAGCGATCGCCTCGCGCAATTGTTACGGCGGGACGGACGACCCCTTCCTGCAGAATGGCTGGTCGCCTTTGCGCAGTTTGACGACCGATCGCTGGAAGTATATCCGCACGACAAAGCCGGAACTGTACGATCTGCAGGCAGATCCACGGGAAATGAACAATCTGGCCGCCGCGAACCCGGAACGGTTGCAGGAATTTGAAAAGCAGTTGCTGGACCTCGAGGCCGGCATGGTGATTGGTGAAGCAACTTCCGTCCAATTGTCAGAGTCGGAAAAACGGGTCCTGTCGGGCTTGGGATATATCGGGGGTGCGGCGACTTCGAAGCCACCACCCGGGACACCCACGACGGTCCTGGTCGATGTGAAGGACATGCTGCCCTTCAATGAGGCCACGCAGACTGCCATCGATTTGCTCGACCAACGCAAGCTGCCGGAAGCCGAAGTGGTGTTGAAGAAAATCGTGGCGGAATCTCCGCCGGAACACGTGTCCTCGCGGTTGTATCTGGGAACCGTACTGGAACAACAGGGACGCCTGAAGGAAGCCGAGGCCATCTATAAAGCGGTGTTGAAGCAACGTCCCGACGACGCGAATGCCTTGTTCCATCTGGGCGGGCTGTATGCGGAACAAGGCCGATTGGCCGAAGCCATCAAGATCTTTGAGCACAGCATCGAGGTGGAGCCAGAGGCCGCGCAACCACATTTCAACCTGGGATTGGCTCGCGCCAGACTCGGCGACCCGGAGAGTGCGCAGCGGGAGTTTGAAGATGCGTTGGTACTCGATCCGTTGTTCCCGGGAGTCCGGTCGGCATTGGGAAATGTCCTGGCGCGGCAGGGACGGATCAACGATGCCATCGCCACCTACGAAGACGAGTTGAAGGTGAACCCGAAGAACGTCGAAGCCCACGCGAACCTGGCCACGCAATTGAGTGGGCAGCAACGCCTGGCGGAAGCCCGTCCCCATTTCGCGGAAGCCGCGCGCTTGGCACCCCAAAGTGCTGAAGCCCATTTTAATCTGGGGGTCTGTTTGGGCATGCTGGGAGAACCGGAAGCCGCACTGACTCCGTTCAAAGAGGCGATTCGTCTACGTCCCGAGCAACCCGGAATGAGAACATCGCTGGGGAACATGTTCGTCAAGCTGAAACGTACCGCTGCGGCCAAAGCCGCCTATGAAGATGAGATTAAGCGTCATCCGCGGTCGTTGGAGGCACGGGTCAATCTGGGGGCTCTTCTGGCGGAAGAGAAACAGTTTCCAGAAGCGATCAAACACTTGAAAGAGGCCGTACAGATCGCACCCGACAACGTGGAAGCCCAATTCAATCTGGGCTCATGCTACGCCCGGCAAGGAGACTTGGAACGCGCGCGGGAACATTTGGAAAACGTGTTACGCGTCGTTCCAGACCACCCTCGCGCTACCGCCGAACTGGCTCGAATTCGTGTTCGGCCAGCTCAGAAATGAGTTCTCAATTCGATTTCAAATCAAAATCGAGCTTGTTGTCGCCAGCCTTGACTGTGGCCTTGAGCTCCGACTTTTCGTTGTATTTGGCAGGCACCTTCTCCACGGTTCCCGCTCCCACGGCACCACCCACCTTCGTCTTGATCTGCACGGTATGTTCGCCGATCGTAGCTCCCTTGACGGAGGGACCAAAATCGAGCGTATAAGCGCCGCTGCTATTGGTCTGTCCGGATGAGGGACTAGCGCCTGCCGGAATGAAGTCCACGAAAGCATTTTCCAGTGGTTTGTCATCGAGTTTGATGACCCCGTGAACGGTTCCCAAAGGAGGCAGCTTGACTTTGCTTCCATCACCACCACCACAACCGATCAGAAACAATGATCCCACACAAAGTGGTAGGGCGATACGACTGACGAAGCGAGTTTGAACAATCACTGTTGGCACCTGGGTATGCAAGAGGGAACTTAAAATCAGAGTCATAGACGGCCGCCTCGCCGAAGGGAGGCGAGGCGGCCGTGTTGAGTACATTGATTGAGCTGAGCAGAATGACGAACTAAAACTCACCAGGGATTTCGGAGTTGGCAATGGACGTCAGAGATTTCAGCGTGACGGTACTCACGTTCTCACTGATGAATCGCACCGAGCCATCTGCCAACATGCCATGGCAACCGCCAGTATGCCTGCTGCCGGCTCCACTATACCAATGTCGATCAGGAGTGGCGACGGCTTGGGCTTGGTTAATCTTGTAGGTCCCGAGCCCGTTGTAGCCCGTCGGAATCACCTCACCATAGGCGGTGTAGGCGTGCAAGAAGGGACCATACATATTGCCGAGTGATGCGCTAGCGTGCTTGAAGGTACATTCCATGAACGTGAGTGTGTTGGTCGTACCATCCAGGACGTCTCTAATGCCTGCCGAGCCGTTGATCCCCCAGATCCCCTTCGTTGCAGTCACGTCGTTCCCATAGTTCACGGAGATTTGAAAAGTGATCCTGTCAAATACGAAACCGTAACTCACTCGTTGGGCATTCGTGATTGCGTATCCGGGATAGCTGGCATAGGGTGCTACGGTGGTATCCATTGGTTCCCCGTTCGGTGTATCGCTCGGGCAACGAAAGACAGAAAGTGGAGTGCCAAACAAGCCCGCTTGGCTGTTAGATGCCAGTGAGCCGAACGACCCCGCGCCTGCGGCCGGACCAAGCGGCAGGCTGAAATTGATTTGGTTATAGAGTGTCGACTGGTCCAAGTAGGGCAAGAGCATCAAATAACCGCTGGTGTTTCGGTTATTTCCCCCATGCAGTGCAGCAGCTTGGGCGTTACCCGGATTGATATAGGCCGGAGGCAGCCGAGTGAAGGTGTCATGGTAGTTATGCACGGCCAGCCCGAGCTGTTTCAGATTGTTCTTGCACTGGGACCTGCGGGCCGCTTCACGCGCCTGCTGCACGGCGGGCAACAACAGTGCGATCAGCACGGCGATGATCGCAATCACCACCAGTAGTTCGATCAGAGTAAAGGCCAGACGACGGGATTTCATGAGACTCTCCTGTGGAACGATGATAGAAAAGAATAAGTCCATCGCATTGTGCGATAACCCTAAAACACCTTGAGAATTGAATAACGCGGGCGCGAACCATCATGCTACGAAAACACAGTTTCATTTACAAGCAGATTATTTAATACTGAATATGGAAATCTGGAACGGTGAACTATCGTGTCTCGGATACCAGTTAAAACGACGGCAAGACACTTTACCATGATCGCAATGGTACGCACCTTTGTCTGAGAGGCCCCACTCGTGACAGATCCGACGCGCGACGACGAATTGATCTCGCAATTGCAGTTGCTGCCCCATCCAGAGGGGGGCTACTACCGCGAGACCTATCGGTCCCGGTCCGCAGTGCAATCGCTCTCGCCGCCGGAACTGCGTTCGGCCGTGACGACGATTTTCTTCCTGTTGAAACGGGGCCAGTTCAGCAGGTTCCATCAAGTCACTTCGGACGAGATCTGGCACTTTTATGAAGGCGATCCGCTGGAGCTGACCTGGGGTGAGTTGGATGGAACAGCCTGTGAGCAGCGGCGGCTGGGCCCGGTCGCGGTGGGTCAATCGCCCGTACTCGTGGTGCCGGCACATGCCTGGCAGGCGGCTCGCTCAACTGGAGACTACACGCTGGTGGGTTGCACCGTCGCGCCCGGGTTTGAGTTTCAACACTTCCAGATGTTGAGGGACCTGCCGCAGGAAGCTAAACGCGTGCAGTCGCTGTATCCCGAGTTGGCGGGGTTGATCTAAGCGCCATATAACGCGAGATTATTGACCCCGGAGGGGTCGCAGAGATTAGCCGGTGGTTGAGCGTAGCGACACCACCGGAACAAGATCACCCAACACTTCGACCCTGGAAGGGTCGCAGAGCGTATCGGTGCGACCCCTCCAGGGTCGGACAACTATGACGACGTGAACCGGTGGTGTCGCTACGCTCAACCACCGGCTAATCTCTTTAATCCCTCCGGGATAAAGGCCAATTGGCTGCCGCTGCTGACTGCGGCTACGACGCACAGCCTGTTGTTGCTGGTCTTTCACATTTATCATTGGGTTCGATGAAACCATCATCAGCCCCCTCTGTTGACATGACGCCCTGCTGAAAAGGTGAGTCTCATGAGTCGATTGTGTCGCCGTTCATTTTTGGTCCTGACGTGTCTGTTCGGTTTTACCCAGTGGTCCTTCGCCGACGAGTTGTACGCTGCGAAGTTGTTTCAAAATGAGAAGGGTGAGAAGCTGCATTATCGGTTGATGACCCCTCAAGGCTACGACGCCAAGGGCACGGCCAAGTACCCGCTGGTTCTATTTCTGCACGGTGCCGGCGAACGCGGTGACGATAATCAAAAACAGTTGGTCCACGGGACGAAAGAATTCGCCAAGCCAGAGAACCGCGAGAAGTACCCCGCGTTTGTGCTCGCCCCCCAATGCCCCAACGGCAAGCGCTGGGTCGAAGTAGACTGGAGCCTGGAGGCTCATCAACAGTTGCCTGAAGATTCGGCCACGATCAAGCTGGTCCTGGAACTGATCGCCGCGCTGCAGAAGGAATATCGCATCGACCAGCAGCGTCAATACGTAACCGGTCTGTCGATGGGCGGCTATGGGACCTGGGATTTGATCACGCGCCATCCAGCGATGTGGGCCGCTGCGGTTCCCGTGTGTGGTGGCGGTGATGACTCCGTGGCGGCGAAGAGTGCCAAAGTCGCGGTGTGGGCCTTCCACGGCGACCAGGACACGGTCGTCAAGCCACATCGCTCACGCAAGATGATCGAGGCCAGCAAGAAAGCCGGAGGCCAGCCGCGCTATACCGAATACCCGGGCGTGGGCCACAATTCCTGGGCTCCTGCCTATGCCGATCCCAAAACGCTGGAATGGCTGTTCGCTCAGAAAAAAATTTAACGTAAAAACCGCCAACAATACCGTGGCGCCAATTTGACGAAGATTTTTAGCCACGGATTCACACGGATTGAACACGGATTAATACAAAGGAAAGTCATCCATTCAGGATAATTGAAGGGTATTGGGTCATCGCCACGGTTCTCTTAGAAGTCCTCGTATACGATGATCCAATCCGTGTTTCATCTGTGTTCATCCGTGGCAAAAAACTCTTCTGAATCACTCCAACAGCAATCGCGATCGCTTTGAATCTGAACCATTCGTCGCGGTCCCAACTGCCTGGTGCTTACAGCACATGCACGGTCTTCAAGGTGGGTGCGGAATTCTGGCCGTTCATGTTCAGGATGCGGATACTGAGGGTGCGGTCGAGCGTCCCGGCTTGCTGGCTGGTGGTATAAAACTGCAAGTTGCGCAGGCACGCCTCGACCGCTTCGTTGCTCGCTTTCGAGCTGAACGTGATCTTGAAGGCCAGGGTTCCCAAACCATTGGAATAGGTGCCAATCGACACGCCATTGTACTTGAGCGTCGCGCCTGATTTGGTGATTCCGTTCCCGGTCGTGATCGTGACGGCATCATATTTTCCGCCATTCATGATCGTCGAAACCTGCAACTGAGAACCCTTCAGCGTCAGGTTTCCCGGATTGCTGAATGTCGCACTGGTATCAACGACGACGCGGGCGCCGCCCCGGACAAATGTCGGAATGGACCCCGGAAACGTCAGCGTCGGCGAGGCAGCCGGATTCGTACTGGTCAGCGTCCAGCCCAGATCATCGAGTGCGGCCCAGTCGAGATTCGTGAACAGCTTGCGCTTGCCCAGCGGAATCGCGGGATCCATGGCCGTTTCCAGACCACCATCGGTCACGGCGTTGGCCCAGTGCGAGTTGTCCGAGTCGAGCAGCGGATTGCCAGTGAGATCGTATTCCGCGACCGATTTTGGCCCGGTAAACCTGCCGTTCAAGACGAGGTTGTCGAACGATTCCGAGGTTCCAAACCCCAGGATATGCCCCAGTTCGTGCATCGCCACCGACACGAAGTCCGCTTCATCACCGTCCAGACCCACGGTGGTGGAACCGAAGAACCAGCTCGTGCCCACGGTATCAAAGGTGATGCTGCCACCCCAGGGACCAAAATCGGTGGGATGACTTCCTGCCGCACCCGACTGGCCGCGGCGATCGACGATCGCCAGCCACGAGCTTGAGCCCTGGGCACTGTAGCCCCCGGGACCCCCGACTCCCAGCGTATCCCCTTCCAAGTCGCGTCCCCCGGCAAACACGATGATCGTGTCGCTGGACACCGACAGATTGCTCACAGTCGACGACTGACCGGTGGCTGGGTCGGTGAAGACCGCCTGCCAGGTATTCCTGCCTGAAGGCGTAATCGCACCCAAATTATCGGTGATCCGGGCGGCATACAAATTCGCCACTTGCTGGAAGAGGTCTTTCTTCTCCTGCGTGTCGAAGAAGTTGTTCGTGTCAAAGCGATAGTCAATCACGATCGACAAGGCACTCGGAAGCGAACGGGCTTCGAGCACCTCACACGGAGCCACTGCGACCGATTCGCTCGTCACGAGACGCCGTTGCGCACGCATCCGCTGCGCCGGCTGCGCACCGCAGCGAGAAATCTGAGACCAAAATTCAATCAGCGTTTTCCAACTCATCGTGTGCTGCTACTCCTGAGACACCATTCCAGGGCGTGTCTGGTCAATACAAGCTCGAAGCGCAAGCGAGTGCATTCCGTTTGAATGAACCGTCAAAATGCACTCGCTCGCGCTTCGAGCTTGTATTCGCGGCCACTTCGTGACCGGTCATACGGTAAATACGAGTTATCAGTCACTACTAAAACTTGAATTGCGCGGGATTCTAACCGACATCCCGGCAGTCCTGCCAAGAGGAGTTTCTGGAGAAAACCTTGCCTGCGCGGTGAGACAACAACTTGAGATTTTGTCCTCACTTCCTGGGATTTCCGATCCCGTTTTGCGGCTCCGCAACCGGCGTCCGGCAGGTTTTGCTGATTCACTTCAAGCCCCTCTTGACCTTACCGATCGTTTGTGAGATAAACCGCCGCTCCAGTCCTCTTGCCTATCGCTATTTTCCAGACATGGCCACGCCAGCCAGCCCCCCACGGGTTGTTTCGGTGCCCTCCACGTCAAAAAACTCCCACCGTTTAATCTCAGTTTGATATTTGCCTTCCACGGTTCCTGGCAACCTGTGAAGCACGAACTTCGTATGCCCACCTCTGACTTATCACACCACGCATCGCTTTCGGTATTTCCTTCACGCCCGAGGATGGCGGTCATGCAGTGCAGACTTTGGTCAGTCCTGTTGTGCGGTGCCGGCCTGGCCGGCCTGGCCGGGTGCGCTCAGAATATCCTGTTTGCACACAGCCTCGAGAAACGCACCATTAGCTCCTTCATCGAGAGCCTCGAAAAGGCAGATCTCGAGGATCTGAACGCGGCGACCTCGCCCGAGTTCCACGCGACGGCGCTGCGCCATAAGGAGGCCGTCGACGCGATTAAGTTGTTGAATATCCCCGATGGCGACGTCAAGGTTGTGAAAGTCGACGACGAAAGCCCCGGTCAGAAGCGGGTGCTGGTCGAAGTGGGCGAGAAGAAACGCAAGCTGTACTGCGATCTGATCAAGGATGAGAAAACCAATCGCTGGGTGGTCGACGACCTGGAATTCAAGCGGCGTCTGAAGCCCGGTCAGGTCAACAAGAGTGTGACCGAACAAATGGATCTGCTGCTCAGCATTCAGGAATTCCTGGACGCCTGGGAAGGCGGCCAGCGCGAGGCCATTCTAAACACCAGCACGCCGGATTTGCGCCGGGCACTCGAACCGCTGCCGGATGCCGGGCTGGCCAAGTTCACCACGAAAGTCACCGCCGATCTGAATCGCAAGCAACTCAAACCCGAAGTCGAGGGCCATGCCAACATGGCCATCGTGAGACTGCCTCGGAAAGTCGGGGAGATTCTGCTGACGCTGCGCCAACACGATGGCCGCTGGCTCGCCGATGACCTGGCCGTTCAATCGCGCCGCGAGGGGGAAAGTATTCCTTCCCTCCGCAAACAGGCCCAGGTCATGTTGACCGCCATTCACTTTTGTGATGCCTATCGCAAGGGGGATAAGCCCGCGATTCAGAAACTGTGCGTCGCTCGCTTCTATCGTTCGAACCTGGACGGTGCCAACCTGAGTCAGGTGCCCTTGCCGGACATCAATACCATCAAGGGGGACGTCGACATTAAATTGTTGATGACTCGAGCTGAAGTCGTCATTAAAGAGGACCATCAACTGGTTCGCCTGTCGCTGACCCAGGGTCCGCCGAAGCTGGATGACGAAGGTCGTCCAATCGATGACAGTGCGACGTCGACGAAACCGTTCCTCGTTGAAGAAGTGACGTTGCACGACCTGACGGGCAAGCAGGAAAAACGGCTGTCGGCGCTCTTTTCATCACAGACCGTGGTGCAGGAGTTTGCCCAGGCATTGGCCGAACGCGACTTGAAGGCCATCCGCGTTTCCGCCACGACCGATTTTAACAACCGCGTCTGGAAGCGGGTCGAACTGGAACATCTGGGGTCATTGCCCCTGGAAGCGATTCAATCGACTTCCATTCAGATCACGGACACCCTCTTCAAGGGGGCGCTGACGGAAGTCACCGTGAACCAGGGCCAGACGCCGCTGACCTATGTCTTACGAGACCAAAATGGATCGCTGCTGGTGGACGATGTGTTGACTCCGGCCCTGGAACGTCCCAGTTCGTTGAAGATGTGCCTGGAAGTGGTGATTCCCCTGCAGGCGTTCACCGAGGCGATGGCGACTCGCAACGTCAGTGCCGTGCGAGCCAATGCCTCTCGCGAATTTAATAAACTGGTGTTCCAGTCAATGGATCGCATTCCGAAACTGAAAGTCGAACCGACTCCCTTCCTGCAGGCCCCTGTCAATCGCATCAATCTGACCACGGATCGCGCGATTCTGTTCCTGGGTGACGATCGCTATGGTGCCAAGGTCTTCATGAATAAAGAAGGCGACCATTATGTCGTCGACGATATCTTTATGATCGCCGGCAAGGAAGCCAAACAGCGGACCACGTTGAAGCAGGCCCTGCGCCAACTGGTCGTGGGTGGCACCCAGTTTGGTGCGACAAAACCCCGTCTGTCAAAGTCCCGGGACGACCTGCCACAGGAGGACGAGACTCCGGAATCCGAACGTGTCGTTCCAGCCGGTTACCGGACCGAATCCTCGACCGAGGATGAATTGATGCAGCGTTAATTCCCTGTCTGCAAGATTGCCGCTGTGAAGGTCAACAGGTCTCCCTTGTCCTTCGAGACTTCTGTCAGCAAATCGTAGCGGCCGGCATCGGCACACAGATCGGCGAACGAAAAGCCCGTCTGGTCGGATGACTGACTGAGATACTTCTTGGCGATCTCCAAGGCCTCGTCCATGCGCCCCAGTCGCGTCAACAGTTCCACCAGACTCAGCGCCACCAGTTGATTTTCAGGATCATTTGCATCGGGACGCAGCTTCTCGCGGAAGTAGTTCAGCGCCGCATCCTGGTTGATGTTTCCGAGCGCTTTCAAATACTGCGCGTGGGCGGGATAAAAGTCTTCAAACGGCGGATCACCCGCATACTGATACTGTTCGGCCAGCTTGGAACCGTATTCCGCCAACTGAATGGCCAGCGGCAATTCGGGTGATTCCGCGGTCAACGACCGTGCAAACCGGACGACCGAATGCAGGTGCGAGACGTCAATGTGATAGTTGGCGTCGGCAAACAGCCAATCCCGGCCGGCGATCAGTTCGCGCAACGTCTGACCGGGGGCCGCCAGACCCTGCTTCTTTTCGACTTCGTGCTGGATGGTCTGCGCGACATCCTCATAGAGGCGTTTCACCAGCAACGCGGCACACTGCGTGCGAGCCGTCGGTTCCAGGCGCTGTAACTGCTGATCCAGCGCGGTGATGGAACTGCACGTGCCGTGCGAGTTCAACATCATCTCCAGACCTTTGACGGGGGCAATTCCCTGGTACAGGGCGATATCGATCGCTTCTTCGCTGTAATCGTTCTTCGAGTCGAGTTTCTCCAGCGCGGCCTTGATGCGCTCGGGTTCGCGGATCGTCCGCATGTACATCCAGGCCTGGCCCAGTTGCTTGTCTTCGAGCAACAAGTTCCCGACTTCACGTGCCGAAGCGACATACGTCGCTTCGAAGTCATCGCGCTTGTCGGCGGGGACATCGTCGAATGACGTCGGGCGCAGCAGCGGCAGGCCCAGTGACTGCTTTTTCTGCATCAACAGGGCATCGAACAACTGATGGAACTGTCCCCGTTCACGCAGCGTCTCCGCCAGTTTCTGGAGGACCGCCGTGGGACCTTGTTGCACTTTCAGCTCTTCCAATGCGGTAAAATCGTCCGTCGACATAGTCAGCAACCTTTAAAGCGGGTCTTGATCCGTGTTCAATCTGTGTCCATCCGTGGCTAAAAAACTCTTGAACCTCCTACGTCGAACAGCCACCGCCATCGCCGCATCCACAGCCACCCCCCTGGGGTGCGGGCATTGGGACAAGGCCGTCTTTACTGACCGGCTGGACTTCAACCGAGGCATAACCGGCAGTCGCCGCAAACAAGGCCAGCTTGGTGGTTTCGGGACCGCGGCCGGTCAGGACGTACAGAATCAACTTCTGGCGGTCCAGGGTCCATTCCAAATCGACCAGTTCGAGTTCCAACTGCCAGTCCCGGATGCGCGACCACCATTCTCCGTATCCGACCTGACATTCTTCTCGCATTTCGCGATCGGTGGTTTCATCGGACGTGCTTGCCGGTCGCACGATTTCCATTTCCGCCGGTGTTTCATCCGCATCGCTCGCTGATTTGACCGGGATTTTCTGCAGCAACGTCCCGATTTCCAGACCCCGGGGGGAATGAATCACCACCCGCAGATCACGCTCCAAGCCGTCGAGATCATTGGCCCAAAATCGAGCGACCTCGGGAATCACACCGTAACGAACCAGCCATTTGGATTGCATAGGATTGATAAAAGCTCTTGGGTGACTCAGTTGACGAGTCACGGTACGAATTACAAGGTCTACTCAACCAACATTAGCGGAGTGATATCGCCGTTTTTCTCGACGGCACCAATGACGGTTTCGTAGTGCGTTTGATGACCGAGGACACTGCGCGGTTCAATCGATTGCCGTAGCGACCGATAAATCAACCACTGATGGTTGCCGACCTTGATGCGATGCCCCGAGGCAAATTCGGGCTTCAGGACTGTTTGCTGTTCGGCGACCGTCAAGGTCTTCCAGGTCGCCTCGGCAGTCCGTCGCGCAGGAGACCAATCGATCAAAATCGGATTATACCATGCCGACCCGCTGGCCGCCGTCTGGAAACCGAAATCGGCACCAAACCGGCCGGGCGTGCTGAGCACATGCCGGTCGGGCAACGTCACTGGAAACGCCCGCAATTTGACTCCACCCGCTTCCAATTGAACTTCGCGGGTGCTGGCACTGGTCGTGCTGTTGATCCCTGCGATCAGCGGGAATTGCGTGCGGTAGCTGAATGCCTCGCCCTTGATGTCTCCCAACGACTCGGCAATCAAACAGAACTGACGGGTGCGCGACAACAGAATCTGGCGTTCGACACGGACGACACCCCGGATAAACAACTGCAGTTCGATGTAATCTGCATCCTGATCAGTCTGCCAGCAGACACAGTACCAGTTGCCCCTGAAGGGGGTCGTGGTCTCTCCAATCGTGATTTCGGAATACCACTCGCCATCCAGGATTGTCTGGCCTCGCACAGAAAACTCGACATTCATCGCGGGTTGATCGTGAGTCACCGTAATACGGTCGGCATGAGCTCCCCAATGAGTTCTCAACACGGCCCAGCCCGCATCATCCGACTGATTCACAGGACCAATGCAGATCTCCAGCGGGGGCCGGCGCGGTGCGACGCCATCCAGGGTCACTGCGGCACGTTTGACACCGCGCCGCAGCGGCGTCAACAGGGTGCGCAGGGCCGCTTCGGTATCCGGCCAACCCGAAGCCCACAACACGGCTTCCGCAAATTCGCGGGAATCGGGCATCTGCACGCGACTCACCGCGAATGTTCCGTCAGGCCGGATCAGCGGGGCGATCTTTTCGATCAACGACCGATAGTGCTCGGACGCGTCGGCGTCCCAGACCGGAACTTCTTCAATCGCCCCCGTCTGCAGAATCCGCGTGATCACCGCCAGCCACAACGGTAACCGCGGCAACAGGTCGGAATGCGGTGCCCCTTGTTCGTCGGTCCGCTCATAAAGCTCATGTTCGAGCAATTCCGACCCCGCCTCTAGCAGCTTTTCCGACCCCTTTACTCCCGCGAAGATGACTCCGGCCAGCCAGGGAAGTTCGCAATTCCGCAACAAGGACAAGTCCAGGAACGGATCGGTCAGATACCCGTACCGAGCAATCTCGGCGGCCTGTTCCTGTCCGCCGCGCGGCGCATCCGGCAGTTGTGCCAGTTGATTGATGTCGCCAGCAATGGTCAGCAACTTCCGCCAGATCGCGAACGCCGTCGGGACAGACAGTCGCGACAGACTCTGCGGCAACATCTCCAATAAAGTGAGATATTCCCACGTCGTCAGGGGTGATGCCGTCCCCGCACGTTGCAGCCACCATGTCTCCAAGGGATCAGCCACAACAGGTTGCGGAGACTTCTTAGCTCCCAACTTCTTGACGGGCGGTGAAACACTCGGCAAAACCGCTGCCGCCAGGGCCGTTTCGCGTGGCGAGACGGCGAATGCCTGCAGCGACCACACCGAGCGGCAGAGCAGGGCGGGCTTGTCAGCCGAGGGCCTCCAGTATTCAACAAGAGCCGCGACGAATGCCGGGACATCCCCTTTTTTGGCAGCCTGAACGAGCGCCGGGACGGCTCCCCGCTTCCATGAAACGGCCTTCAAAAATTCCTTATCGGAGAGTGCAGCCCAACTTTCCCCGCTGGTCGTTCCACCCAATTCCAACTGCATCGCCACGCGCCGTCCCCCGCCTGAGAACCCGAATCTAGTTGTACTTCAGCATACGGATTGCCGGGGTCAACGTCCAGAATGCGGGAAATACAACTCCTCGAATCACGGTGCAATCCCAATTGACTTACCTACGCACTGTAGGTACTATTTACCTACACAGTGTCGGTAGTTCGGATCCAGGAGCAAATCATGGCGAAAGCAGAGATCGCCCACCTGACGGAAACTCAGCGGGAAATCATGGAACTCATCTGGCAACGGGGTGAGGCCACGGTCAGCGAGGTGTGGGAGGAATTGGCGACGCGCCGTGAAGTGGCCCGCAATACCGTTCAGACGCTGATCGTCAGACTCGAAGAAAAGGGCTGGCTGCAGCATCGCGAAGCAGGACGTCGCTTCGTCTACGTGGCCGCGCGGCCCCAGAAGGTCTCGCTGGGGGCCAAAGTCGCCCAGATGATCGACCGCCTGTTTGCGGGATCACCGGAAGACATGGTCACCGCGCTCATCGAATACCGCGGCCTGTCCCCGGAAGAAGCCGAGCGAATCCGCACGATGATCGATCAGGCCGAAGCGGCCGCGCCCCAGACCAGCAAACGAAAGGGGAAGAAGCCATGCTGAATCTGACGCTTTGGAATCCCGGTGACTGGTCGCTGATCTGGGGCCTGAATGTTCTAGTGCAGTCGACTCTGGTAGCGGCAGTTTCGCTGCTGATCAGTGCCGCACTGGTTCGACAATCGGCCATCCGCCATGGCGTCCTGTTCTCCGGACTGCTGCTGGTGATGTTGACCCCATGGACTGCCGCTGCCCTGCAATGGTCGGGGCGCGGCTTGGTCTCAGTCACTCTGTCAGATCCAACGTCTGTCAATGACCTTGCCGCCGGAACATCCCCTCAGACACGAATGGATTCGTCAGAAGTCTCACCGCTGACCGCTGCGCAATTGAGGAGTCTCGCCTTCGATGATCGAATTGCCTCAGGAGAAGTGGAACTTCCAGTGGACCCGCCCACACGGGAATTGCAGTCAACTACTACGTCGACCGCAATGCCCCCCGCCCCCAGGGAGATCGGTACTGACACATGGGCTGGCGGCCTGATTCGCACGTGCATGCCCCCCTTACTGGCAGTCTGGAGCATCGGTGCCTTCTTGTTGCTACTGCGGCTATTCATCGGTTGGAGTCGGCTGGCCATGATTTTACGCACGGCCCGCCCGAACACTGATCCGGAGTTGGCCGAGGCATTGGTGAGGGCCACGAGATCTCTGCTGCCAGCCGCAGCAGCGAGCAGTCAGGGCCCGGAGCTGGTCGTTTCCAATCGAGTCACCGGACCGCTTGCCGCCGGATTCTGGCGTCCGCGAATCCTCTTTCCAGAGCAGCTGATCAGACAAATCACCGCCGACCACGCACGAGACATCGTGCTCCACGAACTGGCTCATATTGTCAGACGAGATCAGTTCGTCGTACTCATCCAAAATCTCGTCGCCGCGCTGTTCTGGTTCCATCCCCTGGTCAGCTGGCTCAATCGCTGTTTAGCCCGATCGCGAGAAGAGATTTGCGACAATCATGTGATCCGGACCACTGACCGCACAACGTACAGCCGCAACCTGCTGACCCTGGCGCAGATGATCCAGCCCGTACGCCAGCTTCAGGGCACCGTCGGATTATTTAATTCACACTGGAGGCTGGAACAACGGGTCGCCGGACTACTCGATGCCAACCGGAACCTGAGGACGCACATGACCTGGATTGGCCGCGCATTCGTCGTTGGACTGGTGTTTTCGATGATTGTTGCGATATCGCTGGGGACCTTAACTTCCGCGGCTGCACAACAACCCAACGTCGCTGCGGACAAACCTGTACTCGCCGATCAAACCCAAAGACCGGACAAGCCAGCGGTCGCCGACAAGGCTCCGCCCAATCCGGCTCCCTCTAGCAACCTTGTGCAAGGCCGTATTCTGAATGACAAGGGAGAACCGGTGGTCGGGGCGAGAGTGTCACTCGGGGCGAGCCGCATGTTCAAACAATGGGGAACTGGAAAAACGATCCTGGCAACGGTCAGTGACGAGAACGGGCGGTATCAATTCAACCTGAGTGGTCATACAGCCCAACATTATATGGGGGCTACCGTCATCGCTCATTCTATCGGCATGGGCCTGGCTTGGCGGAGCATCGAATTCGGCCCGGCAGCGGACATCGACCTGACCCTTCATCCTCAACAGTCCATTCAAGTTCAGTTCACCGATTCCCAAGGGACACCGGCCCCAAAACTTTCCGTGCGAAGATATGGGATATTCTCTGCGAATCGTACGGACAAGCTCTGGTTCCCTGACGAACCATCGGTGGGGAAGTCTGTGTATCCACCGTTGCAATCCGACGCGAACGGCGTGATGACGCTTCCTAATATCCCGCCGGAACTGGGAGTCGAGTTGGTCGTCCAGAGCACCGAGCAATTCGCCCCGCAATCATTCGCCTTGAATACCGGGCTACCCGAGGAGCGTCCACAAAATGACGCCACATACCGGAGCACGGTTAAGAATACCGAGCCAGGGAAAATTACGAAGATCCCTCTAGCCGCCGCTCAAATCTTTGAGGGGGTGGTGTTGCTGGGGAGTTCCAACCGACCCGCCGCCAATGCCAAGATCTCCATCTGGGCCAGCCAGCAGGATCAACATGGCTCGATGATATCGGTCAACAGCCAGACCGATGCCAACGGCCGCTTTCGTCTGAATCCCTATCCCGGAGTTCGGTTCGGCATCATGGCCTATCCTCCTGAGGGTGAGCCCTATCTGGTTCGAGAGATTCGCGATTTGAAATGGCAGCCGGAGTCGGTCAAAGTGGATCAACTTGTAGATCGTGATGACTTGGCGATTCGAATGGCACATAAGAATCTGGAACTGGCGCAAATCCATTATTGGAGCGGACTCCAGGCGAACCGCGGATTGCCGCGCACAGTGGCCATGTCCGAAATCCAGCGATTGAGAATGGCCTGGGAAGAAACCGTATTCGATTTGCAAACCGCTGAGAAGGAGCGTGATCAGCGAGTCAGCCAACGGACATCGAAAAACCTTCAGATCCATTTGCCATACGGGATCTTGGTCGAAGGAACTGTGCTCGATGCGAAATCATCTGTACCACTCGCCGGCGCAACCGTCCAGTACCATCGTGAGCCCGATAACAAACTCGTCCCGGCAGACATTATTACCGGTTGGCAAGACATGCACCTGACGGATGACAAAGGGCGATTCCAGATCACGGTTCCGCGCGGTCCGGGGACGTTGCTGGTCCATGCACCGACCGGTTCGAACTATGTCTTACAAATGAAGCGCCGGCGTGAACTCGACCATAGTGGCCGCGGCGGTCTCATGGCCATCGAAAGGGCGTTCATGTCATTTCAACCTGGCGCGGAGCAGCGTTACTACGCCCACGCGTTTCTGCCAATCGATGCCGTCATGAATACTCGAGACAAGGCAGAGGCCTTGGAAGCGAAGTTGCAGTCTGGGGGGGCCGTTGTCGCCCAAGTGGTCGATCCCTCCGGAAAACCCGTGGAAAGCGCGGTCTGCATTTCGCCCTTCAAGGTCCATCCGACAACCCCCACATGGAAGCCGATCTTGGACGAGATTGTGCATGGCCACATTGAGATCCTCGGTGTCGGCCATTACTTGTATCCCGTCTTTTTCTTAGACCAGCAGCGGCGCCTGGGTGCAGTCGCCATGGTCTCCACGGAAAATCCTCGTATCACGGTTCACATGAAACCGTGCGCATCGGCCAAAGTGCGGTTTGTCACGGAAGATGGCAAGCCTGTGCCAGCCGGCCACTTCCTGGATCTCCATATGGTGGTCACGCCCGGCCCTCCGAAATTCGGCTTTTCAAAGCCTGCCGATGCGAGCGCCGACGAAGAGTTTGTGTCGTGGATCGACGAGGTCAATTACAAGTCGGGCAAGACTGGTCATGCAACCAATAGCAATGGCGAAGTCTTCTTCCCAGTCCTGATCCCTGGCGCAACCTATCGCTACCTCAAAAATGTGGGGAACGGTCGTCAGATCGCGAAAAAAGAGTTCGTCGCTGAATCCGGTAAACTACGTGATCTAGGAGAAATCACCTTGAGACTCAACGACGACAAGGCCCGTTGATGCGTTTGCGGCTCTGGCAAGCTCTGGACGTTAGATAAGGTGAGTGTGCCTGGAGTCGCAACACAGCGCCAAGACGAACTGAGCCATGCACACGCCGACTGCCAGGTCTCTTCGGGACTTCTACGGTACTCCCCGGATTATTGGCTGACTGGGCGTGGATCGTCTGGACGGCGGGCACCGGGTTCGGGTTCTGCATCCCCACCAATCAACTTGGTCACTTCACCCTTACGATTGATAATTCCTGTTTGAACCATTCGTTCAAAATGCTCCCGAGGAGTCATGGAGTCGATTGATTCCTGCAACGCCTTACTGACTTCCTCGAAGGTATATTGCTTGTTCATAACGTCCAATTCGTCTCCAAGTTTGGCCTGAAGACTCCTAAAATGAGATCGATGTTTCGAACCGCTATCTGAATATGAGTTTCCGAGGAAATACTTGTTCCGTCAAATATGGGTTCGCCTTCGAGAAACGCGCCCCTAACTGTATCATAAATGATGTTTCTGCCCCTTAACTGATCAATGCAATCATTGATGACGGCGCAATCTAGTTTTCGCAATTTCGACTGCCTTCCCTCGTTCCGGGGCAAGGCTTCTTTAACTTCCACAAAGGAACTCTCAAAGGCCTTGTAACTGTCTTTTAGAATGAGAGTACTCGTTTCATCCATCAGATCAAAACAACGCCCCAATTGAATTATCGCTCCAACAACCGAAAAGTCACCAGGATATTTTGTCTGCGCCCATCGCAGAGCACGCTCCGGAGAATGTTCCCAGAAGTAAATCCCCTTTCCGAGCCAATCATAAGCATTTTCACTCAGCTCCCAATCAGCAATGGGACGCGTTCCAAGCAGAATGTCATGTGCGAATTGTCTGCTGCAGCCATGATAGCCGACGACGATCCTCGCAAATTTATCCATGCGACAATCCAATGTATTTAGTTTATCTCCACGATCAGTCACTCGCGAGAAGAATTGGGGCCATTTTGCGCGTGAACGCCAAAAGGTCTCAAATCTCGCGGCGATGTCGAATGATTTCGCCTTCGACGAGATACACCACGTCCTCAGCGATATTCGTCGCGTGATCGGCCACCCGTTCCACATGGCGCGAGGCTGAGAATAGATGCATGGTCGGTTCGATCAGGTCGGGGCGTTGTTGCATCGTTTCGACCAGGTCGGCGATGATCTCTCGGTTCAAGGAGTCGACCTCGTCGTCCTGGGTGCAGACCCGGCGGGCCAGTTTGCTGTCCTGTTCGACGAACGCATCAATGGCGTCATGCAGCATGTTCAAGGCCAGCTCGGACATGTGCCGCAGTTTGTCGGGGACTTCGACCTCCGGCCCGGAGGCCAGGCCGCGAGCTCGTTCTGCGATATTGACGGCCAGATCGGCGACCCGTTCGAGTTCCGAGGTGATCTTCAAGATGCTGGCGATGCGGCGCAGATCGACGGCCACCGGCTGGTGCAGGGCCAGGATCTTCAGGCATTCTTCTTCGATCTGCACGTCCCAGCGATCGATTTCGTCATCGCGGTCGATCAGGCCGGGGTTCTGCTCGGCAACGGGTTTGCCCAGTTCTTCCACCGAATGGTTCACCAGTTCTTCCACCATCGCGCACATCGAAAGGACCGATTTGTGCAGGGCGTCCATGTCGCGGCGGAGATGAATGGTCATTGCGGATTGCCAACGGTGGTGGAATTACACTGATTTGCTTGCATTGCAAGATACGCGAAAGAACGTGCCGTCGCAACGATCTGTCAGCGCCGCGATTTCCGTCTCCCGGCGAAACGGATCCGCGCCGCGCGGACCGTACCGACCGCATGTGGCTTGCCTCACTCGGATGGGTGTGACAGAATCCAGCAGATCGCTGAGATCGAAGTTTGCGAATGGGTGTTGTCCGATCTGGGATGTCCTGATGTCGCGCCGGCCTGACCGGCCCCGTATCATCCATCACACAGACGGCAACGCTGCAGACATGCACACAACCTGCCACATGAGGAGGGAATCGTGATGTTCAACAGGCTGGAATGGAAATGGCTGGCATTGGTAGCTGGGATGGTACTGGCCAGCGGAGCGGATCTGCCGGCTCAAGAAACCAAGGAGAAGGCGGAAAAGGGTGCCAAAGCGGCGGCCGAGAAGGCAGCCACCAAGAAGACCACGACGAAAGCCGCGACCAAGGTGGAAAATCCCGATTCGCTGGTCGAGCCCTTCGATCCTCCGCCGCTGGAAGAATTGGATAAGAAGGCCAAGTGGGAAAAACAACCCGTCCTCGACGCCTATGAATTGTTAAAGAAGAAACAGGCCAAAGAAAAACCGCTGGCCACAACGGCCGAAGCGCTGAATCTCAAAAACACGTCGCCCGCCAATAACGACAAGATTCTCAGCGCCCTGGGACGCTTGCCGGCGAGCGACGACGACGTCGATTGGGATGCAACCTTCAACCGGCACATTTCGATGGACATCAAAAGCAGTAACGGAATCCTGGGAAGTTCGGCCGCGGAATTCGAAGTCACCGGGCTGATGGGCTTCAGCCTGTTCGCGTTCGACTGGAATTTCTTTCCGTTTGCAGCAAAAGAGCACGTCGTCAGTTGGGAGAGCAGTGCCGACCATCTGTATGAAAAAGTCGTGATGCGCGAGGACTTGACCTGGTCCGACGGGACACCAATCACAGCTCACGATGTCGCCTTTTCATTTCAGACCATCATGAATCCCAAGGTTCCGGTTCCCGCGGTGCGGTCCGGAACCGATAAGCTGCGCTACGTTCACGCCTACGACGACAAAACCGTGGTCTTCTTTCATAAAGAAGCCCTATCGACCAATGTGTGGAATGTGATGTATCCCATCATTCCCAAGCACATCTATGGGAATTCGGTCAAGGAAGATCCTACGCTGATCGACAGCCCGCATCATATCAAGCAGGAGACCGCGCCTGTTTCAGGCGGAGTTTACAAGCTGGTCAAGCGGACGCGCGGGCAAGAGATTATTCTCGAACGCCGCGAAGACTATTACATGCACAAGGGGAAGCAAGTCCGGCAGAAGCCCTTCTTCAAGACGATCCGCTTCAACATCATCGAAGACCGCAACACGGC
>CAMAVF010000060.1 GCA_945861445.1 Planctomicrobium piriforme
CGGCACCGGCCTGTCCTGCGGGGATTGTAATCGTGCCCGAAAGTGCCGCGTAGTCTTCACCAACGCCTGGTTTCGCAGTACCTCCAATCGAGTAGGTAACGACGAGGTCTATCGGACTGACCTCTGACAGCATCACTCGGAACTTGCCATTCTGCGGCGTGTCCGCTTCGTGACCGTTAGTGATTGTCGCGATCGACACTGTCGGAACGTCGTCGTCGGTGATGTAGACTGAAGCCGTCCGATTGTCCGCGCTGCCATCTAACGCGAGATCCGGGTCACCGGCGCTAATCGCGTCCAGGATCACAAGTACGGATTCGGCTAGTTCGATCCGCGAATCGTTAATCACCGCCACAATGATCTCAACGGTCGTTTGACCGGCAAAAATCGTCACTGATTCTGTCACCGGTGCATAATCGATACCATTGATTGCCGAGCCCATGATCGCGTACGTCACGACGGTATCACTGGAACTGACCGCAGTCTGAGTGACGGTAAACATGCCATTCGTGGCCGGCTCTGCGCCGTCGATCGTCTTGGCAATCGACACGGTAGCTCGATCGTTGTCGATAATGTTGAGCGTGGCTGTCGAATTGGCAGGTGTCCCGTTCAGAGCGATGTCTGCGTCGCCCGCACTGATCCCTGTCAGCGTCACGATCACCGATTCTGTTGTCTCTACCACCGCATCGTTCATCATGGTGACATTGATGTCGGCCGAAGTCAGCCCGGCTGTAATCGTTACTGATCCAGTCAGGGGCGTGTAATCGCCGCCATTGATCGCAGTTCCAGCGATGATGTAGGTCACCACCGTGTCCGTGGAACTGGGCGCTGTCTGGAGCACCTTGAACTTGCCGTCCGTCCCTAGTTCAGCGCCGTCGATGATCTTAACGATCGACACTGTGGCGGTGTCGTTGTCCGTAATGTTGACCGCAGCGGTCCGCTTGAATGTCATCCCATCCAATCCGATGTCCCCATCACCCGCACTGAATCCGGTCAGCGTCACAATCAGCGATTCTGTCGCTTCCACTACTGAGTCGTTGGCCACAATCACACTGATTTCGGCCGTCGTCTGACCAGCCGCAATGGTCGCAAATCCTGTTAACGTAGCATAATCAACGCCGTTGTCTGTAGTGCCGGTTATTGCAAAGATCACCACCGTGTCTGTCGCGCTGACGGCGGTCTGGGTGATCATGAATGTGGCATTCGAGCCAGCTTCTGCGCCGTCATTGATCTTGACGATCGATACGGTGGCCGCGTCATCATCCCCGATATTGACGGTAGCCGTCCGATTGGTTGCCGACGCGTTTAACGCAATGTCTAAGTCACCCGCATTGAATCCGGTCAACGTCACAATCACCGCTTCGGTTGCCTCCACCAGCGCATCATTGATCACGGCTACATTGATCACGGCCGTGGTTTGACCGGCAAGGATCGTTACGGAACCCGTCAACCTTGAATAATCGACGTCGTTGATAGCTGTTCCCGTAATGGCATAGGTCACGACTGTATCAGTGGCACTGACTCCGGTCTGGGTGACGACAAAGTTCCCGCCTCCAGATGGCTCCGAGCCGTCAATCTGTTGGGCGATTGATATAGTCGCCGAGTCGTTGTCCGTGATGTTGACGGTGGCAGTCCGCTTGGCCGCCGTCCCGTCCAAGGCAATATCCACATCACCCCCGCTGATCCCCGTCAGCGTCACAACGACCGACTCGGTGGCCTCGATCAGTGAGTCGTTGATCACTGCCACATTGATGTCAGCCGCAGTCTGACCCGCCGCGATCGTTACGAATCCAGTCAGGGGCGTGTAATCGAGGCCGTTGGTCGTTGTACCGGTAATCGAATAGGTCAACACTGTGTCGGTGGAACTCGCCGTGGTCTGAGTGACGGTAAACTTGCCGTTTGACGCTGATTCCGCACTGTCGCTCACTTTGGCGATCGATACCGTCCCGGCGTCATTGTCCGTGATGCTGACCGTGGCCGTCCGGTTGGCCACCGTCCCGTCCAATGCAATGTCCGCATCACCCGCGCTGAACCCGGTCAGTGTCACAATGACCGACTCGGTCGCTTCCACCAGCACGTCATTGAGGATCGACACATTGATGTCAGCCGTCGTCTGGCCGGCGGCAATTGTCACCGATCCCGTCAGCGTCGTGTAATCACTGCCATTGGCAGCCGTCCCGGTGATCGTATAGGTCACCACCGTGTCGGTGGAACTCGCCACCGTCTGAGTGACGGTAAACTTGCCGTTTGTCCCCGGCTCCGCTCCGTCGCTCACTTTGGCGATCGACAGGGTTGCTGTATCATTGTCCGTGATGTTGACCGTGGCGGTCCGATTGGCTGCCATTCCGTCCAACGCAATATCTGCGTCACCCACGGTGAATCCGGTCAGCGTTACAATCAGCGACTCGGTCGCTTCCACCAGCAAGTCATCGATCACGGAGACATTGATGTCGGCTGTGTTCTGTCCCGCCGCGATTTTCACCGAACCTGTCAGCGTCGTGTAATCACTGCCGTTGGCAGCCGTCCCCGTAACTGTGTAGTTGATGATCGTGTCGGTGGAACTGATCGCACTTTGAGTTACTGTGAACTTGCCATTCGACGAGGGCTCCGCGCCGTCTAGGATCTTGGCGATCGATACCGTCGCTGAGTCGCTGTCGGCGATGTTGACGGTAGCGGTTCGCTTGGCCGCCGTCCCGTCTAAGGCGATATCCGTATCACCCCCGCTGATCCCCGTCAGAGTCAAAATCATCGACTCGATTGCCTCCACGATTGCGTCATTGATCACAACGACGTCGATGTCAGCCGTGGTTTGACCCGCCGCGATCGTTACGAATCCGGTCAGGGTCGTGTAATCGAGGCCGTTGGTCGCTGTACCGGTGATTGAATAGGTCAACACCGTGTCGGTGGAACTCGCGGCCGTCTGAGTGACGGTAAACTTGCCGTTTGTCCCCGGCTCCGCTCCGTCGCTCACTTTAGCGATCGAAACCGTCGCCGAGTCGTTGTCCGTGATGTTGACGGTGGCGGTCCGCTTGGCCGCAGTCCCGTCCAACACAACATCCGCGTCACCCGCGCTGAATCCGATCAGTGTCACGATGACCGACTCGGTCGCTTCCACCAGCACGTCATTGAGGACCGACACATTGATGTCAGCCATCGTCTGGCCGGCGGCGATCGTCACCGATCCCGTCAGCGTCGTGTAATCACTGCCGTTGGCAGCCGTCCCGGTGATCGTATAGGTCACCACCGTGTCGGTGGAACTCGCCGCCGTCTGAGTGACGGTAAACTTGCCGTTTGTCCCCGGTTCCGCTCCGTCGCTCACTTTGGCGATCGACAGGGTTGCTGTATCATTGTCCGTGATGTTGACCGTGGCGGTCCGGTTGGCTGCGGTCACATCGAGTGCGATGTCAGGGTCACCTGCGTTGAATCCCGTCAGAGTCACAATAACCGATTCGGTCGCTTCCACCAGCGCGTCGTTGATGACAGCGACGTTGATGTCGGCTACCGTCTGGCCCGCCAAGACTGTCACGGATCCTGTCAAGGTCGTGTAATCACTGCCGTTGGCAGCCGCTCCGGTAACTGTGTAGTTGATGATCGTGTCGGTGGAACTGATCGCACTTTGAGTTACCGTGAACATGCCATTCGGCGAGGGCTCCGCGCCGTCGAGGATCTTGGCGATCGATACCGTCGCGGCATCATTGTCCGTGATGTTGACAGTGGCGGTCCGGTTGGCCACCGTCCCGTCCAACGCAATGTCCGCATCACCCGCGCTCAACCCGGTCAGTGTCACAATGACCGATTCGGTCGCTTCCACTAGCGCGTCATTGAGGACCAACACATTGATGTCAGCCGTCGTCTGGCCGGCGGCAATTGTCACCGATCCCGTCAGCGTCGTGTAATCACTGCCATTGGCGGCCGTTCCCGTGATCGTATAGGTCACCACCGTGTCAGTGGAACTCGCCGCCGTCTGAGTGACGGTAAACTTGCCGCTTGTCCCCGGCTCCGCTCCGTCGCTCACTTTGGCGATCGATACCGCTGCAGTGTCATTGTCAGTGATGCTGACCGTGGCGGTCCGGTTAGCTGCCATTCCGTCCAAAGCAATGTCCGCGTCACCCGCGCTGAATCCGGACAGCGTTACAATCACCGACTCGGTTGCCTCCACCAGCGCGTCATTGAGGACCGACACATTGATGTCAGCCGTCGTCTGGCCGGCGGCGATCGTCACGGATCCCGTCAGCGTCGTGTAATCACTGCCATTGGCAGCCGTCCCGGTGATCGTATAAGTCAACACCGTGTCGGTGGAACTCGCCTCCGTCTGAGTGACGGTAAACTTGCCGTTTGTCCCCGGCTCCGCTCCGTCGCTCACTTTGGCGATCGATACCGTCGCTGAATCGTTGTCGGTGATGTTAACCATGGCCGTTCGATTGGCTGCGGCCGCGTCGAGTGTGATGTCAGGGTCACCTGCGCTGAATCCAGTTAGAGTCACAATTATCGACTCGGTCGCTTCCACCAGCGCGTCGTTAATCATAGCGACGTTGATGTCGGCCGAAGTCTGGCCCGCTAAAATTGTCACGAAGCCGGTCAAGGTCGTGTAATCAGAGCCATTGATTGCCGATCCTGTAACTGAGTAAATTACCACCGTGTCGGTGGAACTGAGTGCGCTCTGGGTCACTGTGAATTTGGCATTTGTGGACGGTTCTGCGCCGTTAACGACGGTGGCGATCGACACCATCGCCACATCATCGTCGCTGATATCGACGGTTGCGCTCAGCTTGAATAATTGGGTACTTAGAATGACTTCAGGATCATGCGCGGTAAGACCCGTAAGTGTTAAAACGACGGATTCCGTTCCCTCAACGAGCGCCTCATCGAGTATGGTGACATCAATGTCGGCCGCCGTCTGACCAGCGACAATCGTCACCGATCCGATGAGCATCGTGAAATCAGTGCCGTACAATGCCGTCCCTGTGATGACATACGTCACCACCGTGGCGGTGGAACTGGGCGCTGTCTGGACCACGGTAAATTTGCCGTTGGTCGCCGGCTCCGCAGCATTAACGGCCTGAGCGATCGACACGATGACGGCATCGTCATCTTCAATGGTGACTTCCGCCGTGCGGTTAGCAGCCAGCGTGTCCAACGTAATATCACCGTCGCCTGCATCGAATCCCGTCAACGTAATGATCAGTGACTGGTCGCCTTCGACCAGCGCGTCGTCAATGACTTCAACATTGATGTCGGCCGTAGTCTGGCCAGCGGCGATCGTCACGGATCCTGTCAGGATCGCGTAATCGAGGCCATTGTCCGCCGTTCCACCGATCGTGTAAGTTAACGTCGTATCCACCGCGCTGACTGCCGTCTGGGTTACCGTGAATCTGCCGTTCGTCGCAGGCTCCGCACCGCCGCTAGTCATGGCAATCGATACGGTTGCCACATCATCATCCGAGATGTTGACCGTGACCGTCCGATTGGCCGCCGTCCCATGCAGCGTGATGTCCGGGTCATTCGCGCTGAAGCCGGTCAGGGTGACGATTACCGACTCGGTCGCCTCCACCAGCGCATCGTTGATGACAGCAACATTGATGTCAGCTGTGGTCAGACCAGCCGCAATCGTTACCGAGCCTGTCAAAGTCGTATAGTCACTGCCGTTGGCGGCCGTTCCCGTGATCGTATAGGTCACCACCGTGTCGGTCGAACTCGCTGCCGTCTGCGTCACGGTCAGTAGTCCATTTGTGGTGGGCTCCGCGCCGTCCATGATTTTGGTAATCGACACGATGGCAGTGTCGTTGTCGGTGATGTTGACCGTGGCTGTTCGATTGGCCGCCGTCCCATGCAGCGTGATGTCCGGGTCATTCGCGCTGAAGCCGGTCAGGGTGACGATTACCGACTCGATCGCCTCCACCAGCGCATCGTTGATGACCGCGACATTAATGTCGGCCGTGGTCAGGCCAGCCGCAATCGTTACCGAGCCTGTCAAAGTCGTATAGTCACTGCCGTTGGCGGCCGTTCCCGTGATCGTATAGGTCACCACCGTGTCGGTCGAACTCGCCGCCGTCTGAGTGACGGTCAGCAGTCCATTTGTGGTGGGCTCCGCGCCGTCCATGAGTTTGGCAATCGACACGATGGCAGTGTCGTTGTCGGTGATGTTGACCGTGGCTGTTCGATTGGCCGCCGTCCCGTGCAGCGCGATGTCCGTATCGCCCGCGCTGAAACCGGTCAGGGTCACGATTACCGACTCGGTCAATTCCACCAGGGCATCGTTGATGACCGCGACATTGATGTCGGCCGTGGTCAGACCAGCCGCGATCGTCACCGAGCCAGTCAGAGTCGTATAGTCACTGCCATTGGCAGCCGTCCCCGTGATCGTATAGGTCACCACCGTGTCGGTCGAACTCGCCGCCGTCTGCGTGACGGTCAGCAGTCCGTTTGTCGCGGGCTCCGCGCCGTCCATGAGTTTGGCAATCGACACGATGGCAGTGTCGTTGTCGGTGATGTTGACCGTGGCTGTTCGATTGGCGGCCGTCCCATGCAGCGCGATGTCCGTATCGCCCGCGCTGAAACCGGTCAGGGTCACGATTACCGACTCGGTCGCCTCCACCAGCGCATCGTTGATGACTGCGACATTGATGTCAGCTGTGGTCAGACCAGCCGCAATCGTTACCGACCCCGTCAGGGTCGTGTAATCATTGCCATCAGTTGCCGTTCCCGTGATCGCATAGGTCACGATTGTGGCCGTCGAACTGACCGCAGTCTGCGTCACCCGGAACTTGCCGTTTGTCGGCGAGTTTGTCTCGGCGCCGTCCAGAATCTTTGCGATCGAGACCGTCGCCGAGTCGTTATCGGTAATTGCCACGTTTTGAGACAGTGTTGTACCGAGGGTCAGTCCACCCGATGGACTGGAAATCGTCAGCGTCGCCGTTTCCGTGGCTTCGACGAGCGCGTCATTCTGGATCGTGAACGTCACGCTCCCTGCGGTATTACCGTTGGAGATCGTGATCGTGGTACTCGAAAGCGTGTAGTCAGCCGTGTCGATGTCAGTTCCCGAGACGCCGAGGATCACGGTCTGACTACCGACCACCGCCGAGTTGGCGGTCGCCGTGACCGTAATCACCGTCGTTCCCGCTTCCGTGCCGGTCGCTGCACTCAATGACAGGTTGACCGGATTGGAACCGGCGGTGATCGCCAGTGCGTAGTCTTCGACTTCACCGTCCGGGGCGCGGCCGTCAGGCGCCTGACCGGAATTTGTGCTGACGCGGAAACGGGCAAACGTCTGTGACGTGATGGTCGCGGTCACGGGAATGACCACATTCAAGGTGTTATTGCCGGCGGCCAGCACCTGGTCGCGGGCGATCTGTTCGCCGGAGTCGTTCCAATCACCATCGTCGTTAAAGTCGATCCAGGCACTCAGCAGCCCAGGCAGCGAGGCATTGATCGTGACGCTGACCGACGCTCCCCGAGCTACGCTGCCGGCCAGCGTGACACCATTCTCGTCGTCGTTTGCAGCGTCGTCACCGGTGGCTCCCGCACTCTGCAGGCCCTGGCTTTCCACATCAACCGAACTGCCCAGGAAGACGCCACTAAATCCTTGTGCGTGAGATGCCCCAGCGCTGGCAATCAACGTTGGATACGTCGGATCTGGAGCGTCGCCGTAATCGAACTTGAACGTGCCGTCGCCAGTGAATTGAATGGAGTCAATGCGCCAGCCTGTTGATGCCACCGAGCTGTCGCTGCAAAAACGCCAGCGGAACTGAACGTTCTGATTCAATGCTGCGGCTGGCAAACTGACGATCGTGTCGAGGTAGCCCCCGGAATTGCCCGACCAGGCCTGACGGCCCGCGATGGCTGATCCGTCCGTGCTCGAAATCGTATCGGTGTAGCCACCCGACACAAAGGTGCCTCCGGCTGCCAGGATATCGGTAAACGCCGCCCCAGTGATGGAAATTTCCAGTACACCGCCATCAAAAGTGTCTTCGGTATTATAGTTGTTGCGAAACTTGAGTCGCGGCAGTGTCGGGACGACGGTCGGCGATGTCAGCCGACTATCCGACGTGTTGCTGGGATCGGCTACAAAGGCGTGGTTGGGGGCCGAGTCGCTGTTCGCTCCTGCAATAGTCGTCCAGTTCTGCGGTGTTGATCCCGACGAGCTATTGACCCAGCCGGAGGGGAGTGCAGGAGCAGTCACACTGTCGAAAGTCTGAAAGGGGCTGCCGGCGAATGGATCGACAACCAACAGTTGATAATCCTCGACTTCACCGTCAGACGCATAACCAGTCGCGGAGAGATTTCCAGCGGTGCTGATGCGAAATCGCGCGTAAGTGACACCCGTCGCTGCCCCGCCGGGAACAGACACGGAGATCGTTTCCGTGCCGCCGCTGAGGGTGGCCACCAGCACCTCATCGCTAACGTCGCCCCAAATCCCGTTGCGATTCCAGTCAAAGAACGCGTTGAGCTTTCCGCCGCCAGCGGAAGAGGTGATTTTCAGGGGTACGCTGGCCCCGAGTTGAAAGATCTGAGGGAACGTAACACCGTCTTCGTCAGTGCCATCTCCGGTCGCCGTCGAATTGTTCTGGTCGGCCATTTCCCCATCACGCAACGCGCCCAGTTGCGGGCCGCTCAGCAAATGACTTGCACCGCCGTTCGCCGCCGTTGTTGCGTAACTGGGATCGGGCGCGTCGCCGAAGTCCAGGCTCGGTGCTGTCGCTAAAACGTCCAGCGTGTAATCTTCAACTTCCCCATCAGACGCCGCTCCGAAGGCCGTCAGTCCACCGGCCGAGCTGATCCGGAATCGAGCGAAAATCGTGCCGACAACGCCGACTGGTATCGTCACGGGAATCAGCTCGACGCCACCAACCAAGGTCCGGCTGAAAATCTCGTTGGCATTGTTTCCGAATCCTCCGGTGCCATCAAAATCGAAGAAGTAATTGAGCTTTGCGCCACCAGCCGACGAGGTGACGCGAAGCTGAACCGTCGTCCCCGCCACCAGCGGTTCAAATAGTGTCACGCCGTCTTCGTCCAAACCGTCGCCCGTAGCAGCCGCATTCGGCTGGCCATTCGCCTCGGCATCCGGAAACCCAAGCCCCAAACTCGGTCCGCCGATCGTGTGCCGTGGACCGTTGCTGGCGAGCAACGTGCCATAGGGCACATCGGGGGCATCACCATAATCCAGGCCATTGACGATAGCGGTGATTGTGAAATTGACATTCGAAAGATCAAAAAAGATATTTCCGGCGGCCTCGACTTTAATCCGCGCCTGACTGGTGGTGGTATTCGGCAGGACGACTGTCTGTGAGCCGTCGTTGGCGACTCCCGAGGCCAGCACTACCGAAAATGTCTGACCGCCGTCGGTCGAGAGCAGGATATTGACGTTGGCGGCGTTGATACCGTTGCCCGTTGTCCCGGCGACGTTCCAAGTCACCGTCTGTGTTGACAAGCCCCCGAGCGACACGGAGGTATTCGGACTGGTCACCGCGAACGCGGATCCGGTGTTGACCACGTTCACGTGCATATCATCCGTGTTCACCCCGCCGCCGCCCGAGCGATTGTCGCGAACGGTAACCCGGAACTCCATCTGACGAGTTGTGGTGGGCAGAGTTTCGCCAATCACCGTCGTGCTGGTCAGTAAATTGCTCAGACGCGGAAAAGTCCGCGACGGGTCGGTCGTGGGATCGAAGACGCGGAAGATCGGACTGGAGCCGTTGTCACCGGAGCTGACACCCTGCTGCGGCCCGAGATCACGTTCCTCCCAAGAATATGTCAATACGTCGCTGGCGTTGCCGTCGCTGCCGATTGCGGTCAATCGGAACGGCGTCTGCGCCGGAATCGTGTAATTCACTCCGGCATCCACAATGGGAACGCTATTTCCCGTTGCTGTTCGCGTCCCGACGGCGGGAATCACGTTGTCGACATGGTTGATAATCTCATCGAATGAGACCGAATGGAAATAGGGATCGCTATGGAGTTGAAGGTCGTCGCTGCCCATGATGCCAGCGTAACCCATAATGGTTGACCCACTGCCCGGTTCGTAGGCCGTGCTCGCGTTGCGATTGCTGTCGTTACCATTGAAAGTGTGGTTACCACCAAATTGATGACCCATTTCGTGGGCCACGTAATCGACGTAGTAGGCGTCGCCAACTGGGGTACTGAGTCCTGTTTCACCCTTCGCCTTTTGACCATTAATGCCCACGACCCCCAGTCCGGCCAAGCCCCCCCCGCCAGTCGTAAACACGTGGCCAATATCGTAATTGGCGCTCCCAATCACGGTATCGATGTTGCTCTGATTCTGGGTCAGCAACGACGATGGGCTGGAGTTGCTGTAGGGATCGGTCGCCGAGTTGGTGTAGACCAGTGAACTGTTATTGGCAACCAGCTGCAAGCGAATGGACAATTCGGTTTCATAGATTCCCGAAACACGATTGATGGCGGTGACTATTGCTGCCTGACCCAGCGGCACTGTACCGCCAAAGAAAGCCACGTACTCCCCCGTCGCCGCAACCGCCGTACGGTAGGTGCGAAGCTGTGTTCCAGTACGCGCCGCGGTCAGGATCGGGCCGGACGTGTCCCCGGCACCTAAATTGCCAAACCCCAAACCCGCGATCGAGTCCCCTGGAGACGCCTTGGAAATTCCCCCGATCTCGTCCGACAAGTCATCGACGCTGAGATCAGCTGCGACCATGTCCGAAGCGAAATAGCTGGCGTAGAATTCGGTGGCGAGATGGAAATATGGATCGATGTAATACGAACCGGACGTGGACAAGATCTGGGCATGAAATCCGGACGGAGACAGATCTATCCGAATCGTCGCCGCAGGATCATCCAGGCCTTGCCCGGCAAACGTTCGGATTTCGGGAAACTCAGCCGCCAATTCCGGGGCCATGATGGGTGAGTCCACCATCGCAAACCGTGCGAAACCTCCATTGGGATTAGGTAACAACACTTCGACTGGATTGGCGTTGGTGTACTCCAGCGGCGCTGCCGCCAGGAGCGCGGAGAGCTCCGTCACATTCAAATGATACGCTGCGAATTCGCCTGTTCGGAGATATGAAATTTGGCCATCTCGCGGCTCCGGAAAAACGTCAATCGATTCCCAACCATTAGTGGTCAATGACAGAGTTAACAGCAGGCGGGATTCCAGGCCCTCCACGACTCCTAGTGGCTGGTAACGTGCAGACTGAAGATGACTCTTCCGAATGGGTTTCCGCGTCAGCCATTGAGCTGTCGAGTCCCGGAAGCTCCCTAGCCAATCGGAGATCCGCATTATTGCTCCCGTTGAGAGAAGTTCACTGCTTTGAATTCGAGATCGGACTCACGCAACTCGATCGCCAGTTGGGACTGATTCCATCCCGAGGACGCGAAGCGAACTCTGCCGGAATTAAGTTCTCGACGCCCCTGTTGGCGGGGTCTGTTTCCATTCCCACATCGGAACGCAATACCGATTGTCATCCCGCCAAACCTGATTTAATGGGCAGGGACTGATTCCAGGTGTCAGCCGCCCCTAATGCTACCAGACAGACACGCCGAGATTGACTGGAAATCAGCAAATTCAAATCGTGAGTTCTGAAATCCAGCCTTGAAGGGACAGCAATTCTTGGCGCCAAAACAGAAAAACAGGTGTGATCTTCTGTTCTAAAAACCCCTGTAACTCAACAACTGGACCAGTTCGAGCGGCCCAAACCCCGGAGCGTGTGAATCGCGCCACAGCTAATTGTCTCTAGCTTACTCGAATCTCTGCCGAATAAATGTCATGCCCAGGGCCAGCGCGCACTCTGGGGTAAATGCACAGAATGGGTACTGTGCCTGATTGTCGATGAAAATCAGGCAATTTCGCATAGTACTAAGCAAATTGCCATTACTCATAGATTTCGCGCAAGCCGATGCGCCAGCTGAATTGGAACGCATGAATACTATTCTTAGCAATAATCGCCAAGATTGATCGCGTAACTCGTTAAAGGCATTCACTTTAGTTGCCGCTGGCCCTGGCCCGAGACCAGACGCCATCCTGCTCTCACATGCCCATGAGGATCACACAGGATTGCTGCGGCATTCCACGGTCGAGATTCCCATCTATGCCAGCGTCGGAACCAGCAAGATGATGCTGGCGGGATTCAAGTTCGCCGGCCAGCCATACCTTCCACGAGACCGATACAGGGAGATCCACGAAGTCCAACCGGTCCAGATCGGTGACTTCACTGTGACGGCATTCGCGGTGGATCATTCCATCTACGGGGCACAGGCATTCCTGATCGAAGCGGAAGGCAAGTCCGTTCTCTACTCGGGTGATCTACGGATGCACGGTCGAAAGCCGGGGATGCACAGGACACTCTTTGAAGCGGTCAAGAATCGGACCATTGATGCGCTGCTGATGGAGGGAACTCACATTGGCCACACCGATCATCGGGGACAGGACGAATACAAGCTCGAAGCCGAGATCGTCGAACACACCCGGTCGTCACCTGGGTTGGTATTGGCGTCCTTCTCACCGCAACACGTGGACCGACTGGTAGCCTTCTTCCGGGCCAGCAAGAAGTCGAACCGAATCTTCATCGCCGATGCCTACACGGCATTCGTGATGCACCTGAATGCCCCCAAAAAAGTGATTCCAAAGCCGGAATCCACCCAGGGAGTGAGAGTATTCTTCCCGACGTTTTTCGAGCAGAATTTTCGACAGAAAGGGCTCGAAGAATTTTATTCTTTGATGGCCCCAGCCAGGATTGGGATGGAAGAAATCAAATCGAATCTATCTCGCTTTGTCATGCTGTTCCGACCCAGCATGTTGGCGAGCGACTTTTCCAACGACCTGCCAGCAGGCAGCCGGTGCCTGTATTCCCGCTGGTCAGGCTACCTCGACCAACCCGATTGGCAACCAGTGAAAGACGCTCTGGCGAAAGCGAACGGCGACCTGATCGAAGCTCACACCAGCGGCCACATCTTCTACGGCGACATCATTGATTTCGTGGGGCAGATCAATGCCAAAACGGTGGTCCCGATCCACACTTTCGAGCCAGAACTGTTTCGGTCCATCGCCGCCAATGTCCAAGTTCTGACCAACGGAGAAACGTGGGTGGTCTCCTAACCTTTCGGGGGAGTGGGGGGCACCCAAAGGGTTGTGGATCGGAAGTCCGTCGCGGCAAACTTCGCCGAGGGCGAGACGTTCATCGAGACGCTTCAAGAGTTCCTTGTCGTGCTCAAGCAATCTGGCAAACGAACCGGAATGGATCGTTAATCGGTGGTCCAAGTAATCCAGCCAGCCCCATCAGACTGACTTGTAGAGTGCGTCTCCAAATCTCCAGACAACCTGGATACGCCACAAGGTATTTCGCTACAATCGCTTGCGGCACCCATTTTGCCGGACAGCCAAGTGCAGTTCCCATTAACCAAGTGTCCGCCAAGGGGCCAGCACGGATTGTAGGGGCACAGGCTGGGATTGGGGCCGGCAAAGCCAATTGCCCCTCTTAATCCAACCGTGACAATTCACCAATTCACCGTCGCGATGGTCGCGGGGTGAGATTGGTAAGCGGGTGTTTTCCCGATTGGTGATGCTACGGGCGATATCGAGTCAATTAGGATGCCATGGCCATCGGCTTTTCCAAGTGCATAAAACACCATTGGAATGACGTCAAGCAGTCAGTCATTCGGAACTCGCGGTGATCCGAGTTTTCACTCAAGAACAAGGAATTGGAAATGCCGCCTACTTTAGCTGAATTTATGCACGCATTTGATACCTATTCAAATCACATCGTAAGGAATGAACGGGACGTCCGCGAGAACGGACATCGAGGACGGCTGCCGCCCATCTGCTTTGGAGACCCCTGGGATGAAGACTTCGCGGCCGCCTATCAGGCTCTCAGTCCCTACTTGAGCAAGGTCTGCAAAGTTCGCTATTTCGCGGTACCGCCGGGTCTGGCGTTCCATGCAACGCCGATCAAGGCCGAGACCGCATGCGAGGCACTGATGATCTTCCTGAACCCACCTGAAGAACTTCACGGCGAGCCGGGAGTTCTGGACTCCACTGAGTACAAAGCCCTGAAGGCCGCAGCAATGGCCGAACTCACGGGACTAGCTCGCAGTAAAAATGCGACTGATCGACAGAAAACGGAATTACCCACACGAAATCGAAAGCCGAAAGACCCACTTGCTTTGAGCGATAACGGGACGGTTCTACTTGCCTATCTGATGAAATCTCACCAATGCAATACGGCCGAGCCCATCTACACTCCCGTCGGGAATCAAGAATTCATCGCTGAGCAACTTTCAACTCGGGCCAAGGAATGGAACCAGTCGGGAGTCAGCCGGGCCATGGATGAACTCTTGAGTGACATTCGGGGATTCGATCATCTGGGGGCGATGACACGATATCGACGGCTTTGTGACGCACGGCAGATTTGCACGGTGTTGATGAAGATTTGCCTGAAACCACTCAGAAAAGGGATGTCTCGGGAGCTTGGTGTCGAGGATATCGATCAGTTTGAAGATCGTAGGTTCTGAAATCTGGCCGCGTTCATGAATATTCAAACGAAATGGGCGTTTGTGAATGTCTTTTGATGAGTCCTAGTTGAACCTGGCCGTTACCCCAGTTGCTGTTACGTCAGCATCGTCGTGTTCTCAAGGGTAATAGTGCATGGTGGCCTCTGTGTGTAGGTCAATCACTTACACACTCAGAGGAACCACTCATCATGGCGACAGTCGAAAACATCCCAGCGGGCGTAATCAACCCGGAAGAACTCTACACCCTGAAGACATTCACCCATCGACTCGGCATCAAGGCCTCGACGTTGCGGTCTGCCCGGCGTGCGGGGTTGCAGGTCTATTACGTCCACAAGCATGGCTATATCTACGGGCGTGATTGGATTGATTACGTCCGCAGTTCCAAGACCCGCCAGGTCGATCAGTCCGCTCCCGACGCGGCTTGACCCAAGTTCTTCAATCGCCGTCCCCAAGCTGGATCGCAGAGGAACCACGGTCATGGCCAAACGCAAAACTAGCTCACCGTCTGCCCGGAAGATCCCCAAGGTGCGGATCGTTCGACCGGCTGGTCGGCCCTTCCAACTGAGATACAAGTGCCCGGTGGAGAAGCGGGAAATCCGCATCTCCACGGGTGGTCGAGACGAAGATGAAGCCCAACGGCTGAAACATGAATTGGAAGCCAAGCTTGTTCTGGGACTTGAGACCAGACCGGCTGTGGGGAATCGGAATGGCCCCGACATGGAATGGCCGGACTTCAGAGAACAGTATCGGGTGTTGCACCTGATGACAGTCCGCAGCAGCACCGCCATCCACGCGGAGAGCCGGTTGGACCTGGCGGAACGGATACTCAAGCCGAAGGTCTTGATGGAACTGGCGGATACCAATGCTCTCCAGCAATTGCAGGCCAAGCTGCTTGCCGGTGCCCAGAGTCGCCGGAAGAAACCCCGGTCGGTCCACACGGTTCGTGGCCACATGAACTGCGTGCTGGCGGCTCTCAATTGGGCCTATCTGCAAGGGTGGCTGCTGAACGCCCCGAAAGTCCGTAAGATCAAAACCCCGAGGCAAAAAACCATGAAGGGCCGGCCGATCACTGCGGCGGAATTCCACGAGATGATCAATTCGACACCCGGCGTGGTGGGCGAAGCAGCCGCCGAGTCGTGGAAGTACATTCTCTGGGGGCTGTGGGAGTCGGCCCTGCGGCTGGACGAATTGATGCACGTTTCCTGGAACAAAACGGGCACGATTCGGCCGACTTGGAAAGAGAATCTGCTACCCACCCTTGAGATCCCCGCCGCGATGCAGAAGAACGATACCGAAGAGAGCATACCGCTCCTGCCCTGGTTCGAAGCGGTGCTACTCGAGACGCCACTGGAACGTCGAACGGGCTGGGTATTCGAGCCCCAGTCCTTGCAGTTGAAAATGGGCCGGAAGGTGCGCCACGAGCGACCTGATGCCGAATGGGTCGGAAAGATCATCGGGCGAATCGGGAAGGCAGCCAACATCGTTGTTGAACCCGCAGACGAACGAACGGGCCGGCCAATCAAGTACGCCACGGCCCATGACCTCAGGCGATCGTGCGGGGAACGGCTCCGCGAGGCCGGGATTCCGCCGCTGGTGATCTGTCGGGTGATGCGGCACTCGTCCTGGGAGACGACCCGGAAGCATTATGCCCCGGGTAACATCCAGTCGGATGCCGAAGTTCTGCGGTCAATGCTCGGCCCGGCGGGCGGCACGGCCCCCCAATGACCGCACTCCCGAGGTGTACCCACTTTTTAATGGGTACACATCCCGCCAAAAGAAAAGAGCCGCAAGACGTAAGTCCTTGCGGCTCTAGGTGCACCTCGGTGGGCTCGAACCACCAACCTTCGGTTCCGTAGACCGATGCTCTATCCAATTGAGCTAGAGATGCTTGTGACGGAAACCCAACTTTAGCCGGCGTGGCTGGAATGTCAAGCGACTGTTTGGCTTTCGACGCATGCGGGGATCGAATGGGGAGGGGATTGATTGACCTTGGGATGGGATCCGGTTGTGGCGTGTGGTCCGCTGGCGTGAATGCCGGGAAGCTGCATGCGGAATGAATTGGGATCGATTCTCGGGAAGTTGTGCTTCAATCCAGAAATCGAATGTCAGTTCGGGAAATCGGGTTGCAAGTGGTGTGTGGGTGGTGGACGGAGTGTTGTCAGACCGCCTAAAATCCAGTCGACCAATCGTCTGGAACGCAGTGCGTCTCCATGATTTTACCGTTGTCGCGACCATCTTCGGCGATTTGAACAGCTCGTCACCCGATGAGTCCGTCAGCGTTTCGACACATCACCACACTTGTACGAGGCAATCATCATGCAGGGAAATCAACAAGTTATTGATGCACTTAACCGAGGTCTGACGATCGAACTGACGGCGATCAATCAGTACTTCTGTCAGGCCAAAATGTGTACGAACTGGGGGCTGACGAAGCTCGGCGCCAAGCATTATGCCGAATCCATGGGCGAAATGAAGCATGCCGAATTGCTGATCGATCGGATCCTCTTCCTGGAAGGGGTTCCGGAGATTGCCCGGTATGACGTGATTCGCGTGGGGGCTGACGTCAAGGAGCAATTGGAGAACGACCTGGTTCTGGAACGAGGCGGCGTGGATGCCTATAACGCAGCCATTCACTTGTGCCTGCAAGTCAAAGATGCCGGCAGCCGTGACATGCTCGAGCAGATCCTGGTGCAATCGGAAGAACACGTCGACTGGCTGGAAACCCAACTGGACCTCATCAAGCAGGTCGGTCTGCAGAACTATCTGCAGTCGCAAATGGGCGAGCACGACTTGACGCACTAAAGGCGTGGTAAGTGCGGAACCGTTTTACGCGAAAAAAGCCCGGCTGCGGTGGCAGTCGGGCTTCTTGTTTAATCGGTGATCTGAAGCGATTCGGAACGGCTACCCCAGTTGCTCACGAATCAGGGATCGCAGGCGTCCGTGGCAGGCCATACAGCCCTTGCCAGCGCCGGTGCAGCGACCTAATTCGCGAACGGTTTCCACATTGAACGCGGAAATCGCCGTCTGAACTTCGGATTCCGTGACGTTCAGGCAGCGGCAAATCACACGGTCTTCACTGACCGCCGCGTCTGAAGTCGAACAGCATGCTTCGATTGTCTGGCCCGTCATAGCGATAGCAACTCACAGGTTGTTATTGAGATTGAGTCTCAGGTCCTGCATTCATTCTAGCGGTGAGGGGAGGCATGTCAACTGTAATAGGTGTGAGTTTACTGATGCTTCGGGAAAATAATTTGACTTCGATTCTTGCGGTTAATTCAAGGTGAAAGCCCGATTGGCCGCTGGCGGAGGGCTGTCGTGCTGTGCGAATGACGGCACGTTGATTTGGCGGGGGAATGCACTCGCTTGCGCTTCGAGCTTGTATTGCCAAGCGAATGAGATGTAGTCTCGACTGGGTCACACACGCGACGTGGACACGCAACGATCTGCGGCAGGCGCGAGCTACTTGCCGGACTTGGCCGGGTGCTTCTTGCCTGATTTTGCGGCCGATTTCTGGACGGGAGCAGGCTTGGCAGCGACCTTCGCGGGGGGCGCCGGCTTCTTGGGAGCCGGCTTTTTGACGACTGCGGGAGCAACCGGCTTCGCCTTGGGATGCTCGACCTTCGCCGACTTGGCTGCGGGGGCGGCAGGCTTTTGAGCCTTGGACGGAACCGGCTTGGGGGGGGCTGCCTTCGAGGCAGCCGGTTTTCCGGCCACCACCTTGGCTGGGGCGACGACGGCGGGTTTGAGCTTCTTAATGACGGCTGGCTCGGGCTTCTTGTTGGCGACAGGAGCGGCGGCGGCCTTCTTGTCGACCGGTTTCTTGTCGGGGACTGCTTTACGCGGATGCCCCCCTTCCCACTTGATCGTGTCCCCCTTCAGCAGCTTATCCAGGCGAGTCAGCGGGGGGGGCAGCGTCGCGCCTTCATTGACGGGCGTCTGCTTGACGATGCCAAACTGCGGGCGAAACTTGGGATCGAGCGAAAACTCGCGGAGCAGGCTGCAGAACTCGGATCCTTCGGCCTTGCGAACCAGGGGACGCATCGACTCGGCCGTGTGTTCGGGACCGCCAGCTTCGGACTGCAGGTCCAGGAATTCCAGCACGGCCAGTTGGGATGAATCGAGCGGAATCAGGTGCGCACCGAGTGCCGCGTGCAGGGTATAGTCGCGAATGAAGGGAGTCAGCTCTTTGATCTTGGAGAGTTGCTTTGTGGCCAGTTCGAGCGTCTTGCGCTTCAGACCTTCGTATTCGAACGAGTAGTTCGATTCGAAGACATAGCTCAGGATGCCCCGGATGCGGGAGGCCCGCCAGTCCGTGTCGCTCATGCCCTGGAAGACGGTTTCGAGTTCGTCGATGGAGCTGACGCGGATCTCATTGAGATCGTGGAAGGCGGCCAGCATGCGCTTGAACGCGGCGTCGGCGTCCTTAACGCTGGCATTTTCCAGGCAGACGGCAAACAGCATCGTCTCCAGGACGGGAAGTTCTGGTGGCTTGGGAAGTGCCGTATACCGCTTTTTCAAGCCGGTGAGCAGCTTCTTATAGATTTCCTGCTTGTCAGCAAGTTTCAGACGGGGAGCAGCGGCCATAATGCGTGTCTTCAACGGGTGTGGAAACAGATTTGTGGCTGGAGACCAGGAATTTCGGCAACCCAGTCCAACCGGCAGACTTGGACCATCTTGCGATGGATCGGATGAATCACCTCATCCAGTCAGTGCCAACCAGTCGTGGTCCTCAAGTTGCCCGGGGCTTATTGCTTCACTCGTCCCTGGGGAGCTGCTCATGCTCTTCCAGTTCTGCTGCTGCAGCGTCTTCATCTTCGTCATCAAAATCATCATCTTCTTCGTCGAAATCTTCATCGTCTGCCAAATCGTCCGAGGTGATTGCGGGGGTGACTGGAAACAGCTTGTTGAGGGCTGCTTCGGCAGCGGCGTCGAGCTTGATGGATTTATCCAGGACGAAGGTCAATATCGGAGTCTGCTTCGTCATCAAGCGTTCGGCAACTTTGGACTGGAGAAATCCCCGTGCAGCAGTGAGGCCCTTCATCGTCAGGACCTGGCGTTTTTCGTCGCCCATCACCGTCACATAGACCTTCGCCTGCCGTAGATCTTCCGTTGCCTCGGCCCTGAGGACAGTTACGTTCTTGACCCGGGGGTCCTTTAGTTTGAACAGTACGGCCATGCTGACCGCCTCTTGAATGGCGCGATTCACACGGGCTGTACGTCGGGTAGTCATGCGGTTGTGTACTTGGATTTCTGCTGTGGGGTGAAGATATCGAATTCAGTTGCTATTTAGACGTTGTCAGGAAACCGTAGCGGAATCTCGTAAGAGTTCCGGCGGTCCAGGGTAACGCGGCGGAACTCTTACGAGATTCCGCTACGGCAGAGGGCACGGAAGAATCCGGGGGCTTACGCCACCCGGCTCGCCTTGCTTTCCCTTTATTAACTCAACGTCCGTTTTACCTCTTCGATTCGATAGGCTTCGAACAAGTCTCCCTCTTTCACATCGTTGAAGTTTTCGAGCCTGATACCGCACTCGAAGCCTTCGCGGACTTCCTTGACGTCGTCTTTTTCACGCTTCAGCGAACCAATTCCATATTCGTTCAATACGCGGTGGTCACGAATGACCCGGACGCGATTGGAGCGTTCGATGGACCCGTTCAAGACACGGCAACCGGCAATCGTGCCACCCACGCGGCTGATGAAGAAGGTTCGCAGCACGAGTGCCCGACCTGTCGACACCTGTTGCAGTTCCGGCTTGAGCAGCCCTTCCAGGGCCAACTTGATGTGATCGATGACTTCGTAAATGATCTGGTACTGCCGGATCTCGACCCCTTCGCGTTCGGCCAGAATCTTGGCTCGATCTTCCGGAATCACATGGAAGGCAATAATGATGGCACTGGTCGCCCCGGCGAGATACACATCGCTCTCGTTGATGCCACCCACGCCATCGTGGACCACCTTCACGCGCACTTCCGGATGCTCGAACTTACTGAGTTCGTGCCGGAGTGCTTCGAGCGAACCGGGCGAGTCAGCCTTGATGATCAGCGGCAGATCGCGAACGGCACTCCCCTTGACCATGGCGAGCACATCTTCGAGTGTGCGGATCTTGACCTTGGCGGCCAGGGCGGTGGCACGCTCGTGGATGCGGCGATCGTCGGCCAGTTGACGAGCGGCGTCGGCATCGGCCGTGACCACGAATTTGTCACCCGGACTGGGAACGACGTCCAGGCCCGAGATCTTGACCGGGGTCGAAGGCCCTGCTGACGTGATGTCCTTGCCTTGATCGTTGTAGATATTGCGGATGCGACCCACGGACTCACCGCAGACCATCATGTCGCCGATCTTCAACGTCCCGCGCTGCACCATCAACCAGGCCACCGTGCCACGACCTTCGTCGCGGAAGGCTTCCAGACAAACACCGCTGCCCGGTGCCTCGACATTGGCCTTGTAGGCGTGCAATTCCGCTGTGAGCAGCAATGTTTCCAGCAAATCGTCGATACCCATCCCGGTCAGACCGGAGGTCCGCACGACTTCCACATCACCACCCCATTCCGCGGGCATGATTTCGTGTCGAGCGAGTTCCTGCAGCACTTTTTGCTCGTTGCGGCCCGGCAAGTCACACTTATTCAGGGCGACGATAATCGGCACGCCCGCCGCCTTGGCATGGGCAATCGCTTCGGCCGTTTGCGGCATCACACCGTCATCGGCAGCCACGACCAGCACCACGATGTCGGTGACATTGGCACCGCGGGCCCGCATTTCGGTGAATGCAGCATGGCCCGGTGTATCCACAAACGTCAGCTTGTGGCCGTTCCTCTCGACTTGATACGCGGCGATATGCTGGGTGATGCCACCCGCTTCTCCGGCGGCCACATGGGCTCCGCGAATGGTATCGAGCAGCGTCGTTTTACCGTGATCGACGTGACCGAGAATGGTAATGATCGGCGGTCGGCTGACGGCTCCTTCCACGGATTCCTCGGTTTCCTCGACTTGGAAGAGTTCCTGTTCCAGGTCGCGTTCGCGGCGAATCGACAGGTCGACGCCGACTTCCAGCGCCAATTCGATCGCCAGGTCTTCATCAATGATCGAATTGATGTTGGTGGCGACGCTGGGATTGCTCATGAAGACAATCTTCAGCAGATCCTTGGCGGGCCGGCCGATGCATTCGGACAGGCTGCGGATCGAGATCGGCAATTCAATCTCAGCGGACGTCTTAATGGGAGCGGTGAACGACTTGTGCTTTCGAGCAGGTTTGAACCTGCCGAATCCACGTTCGTCTTCACCTTCCACTTCGCGGCCACGTTTCTGCTGCCGCGCCTTGCGGCTGTCTTCCAGACCCGCACCGCCCTTGACGCCGGCTTTGGCTCCCTTGGCCTTATTTTGCTCAATTTCTTCTTCGAGCGTCAGCGCACCGCGTTTGCGGGGCACCGACTTGTCGTCGCCGGGCTTCTTCGTTTCCAGATGGCCCTTATGCTTCTGAAGCATTTGCGCCAGCGGCTTGACGTCATTGATCGTCGTGCCGGTGGGGAGCTTCATGTCCGGCTTTTGAGCCGCCTGCTGGGGAGCGCTCGTGGGACCGCGGAACTCGGGCATCGCAGCAAACGTCGGCAGGTTGGGACCGGGCCGCGTCTTGGGCGATTTCTTCAAATTGGCGGCATCGTTAGCCGCTTTCGACATGTCCACAGTCCCCTGTGGCTTCATGTTGTAAACCGGACGCCGGCCACCTGCAGGAGCGATATAGTCATCGCGCCGCAATGGATTCCCGCGCTTCACCGGCAAGCCGGTTGAGGATCCGTCATCCCCCGCTTCTGCGGGATCGACCGACGCGTCGTCATCTGCCGGAAGTTCAGCAGCGCCCTCCAGGACACTCGCATTCCCCGCACCTGACTCGTCGGAAACCCCGCTCGGCACATCCGTGGAAGTGCTCGAGGAATCGACTGGGGCCAAGAGCGTTTCGGCGGACGTCGTGCCGGTCGTGACCACGGTCTCATCGTCGGTCGTCGCGGAGTACGAATCCGAGTCGGTTCGCGAGGGAGCTTCGACCGGTGCCTCCGCCGTCGCCACAGCGACCGCAGAATCCTGACCTTGATCGACTTCTCCCGCGGCAGCACGCTGCTTCGGGGTGAGTCGCGCCGGCTGAGAACGCGGAGTCATCAAGTTCTGAAGAGGCTTGTCGAAGTGCTTGGCCACTTCGCGCACCGGAGGCACAGCCACCGCCTTGACGGCCGGGGTGCTCGTGCTGCTCGATTGCTTCAAGAAATCGAGAACTTTGTCTTTCTCTTCAGGCGAAATGCTCGCAAGGGCCGAATTCTTGAGGATGACGCCAACCTTGGCGCACGCCTCAATGAGGTCCTTGCTATCCATATTGAGCTCTTTCGCCAGAGCGAAGATACGAATCTTCTGCAAGCCGAAGTCTCCGTGAGATGTCGGTAACGAAATCGATTTGAGACTGAACTTCACACCCGGCCGGGACAAACCCAACCTGAAATGAGTGTGCTTCGAAACTCAAACCAGCAGTTTAGCGGGAATTATTACGATAGTCCCACACCGCGCCTCACCGTGAGTCGCAGCCCCGTTACCGTTGCCCCTTGGCGCCGACACAGGTTCTTGTCCTGATGACCATGATAGTCGAAATTGGAAGGGCCAGGGGTCCGGAGACCATTCTCGCCAGCAATCAGTTTGACCGTCTGTCACACCCACCATCCGTCACACGTGGCCATCCTGCGATCGTTCAATTGTTTTTGATGCACATCCTCGATTACTGAGTTAATTGTTGATTGGCAAATATTAATTGGCTCACTCTATCTCCCCTCGCCTCGGTACTCCGGGGAGAGGGGCCGGGGGTGAGGGGCTTGAAGACTGACGTTCGACTGTTATTTTAAAAAGCCATTTTATTCTCGGGAGACAGCACTCGGAGTCGCCTGTTGGTTCATCGAGCCCCTCACCCCCAACCCCTCTCCCCGGGGTACCAGGGCGAGGGGAGATAATTCATCTTGTATGTATCATTTCACACGGGCGCCGCGGTTCCCGGTTCGTCTCGGCCGATTTCCTGCAACCGCTGATGTTTCAGCCGTTTGTCGATTTCACTCTGCTTTTCGAGTCGCAAGGCCTCTTCGTCGGCCACCGCCACGATCGAATCACATTGCTCTGGCGTCAATCCCCCGAGTTCACCCAACTGGTCGGGTTCGATAATCGAAAGATCGTCGTAGCTGAAGAAACCTTGTGCTACGAGGTTCTCGGCCAATTCCTCAGTCACCCCCGGAATTCCGGAGAACGCCGCCACCGAGTTCTCGAGCTGGTCGTCCAGTTCGGCCCGGGTCATAATTTCAATGTCCCAGCCCACCAGCCGCGATGCCAGCCGCACATTCTGACCCCGTTTGCCAATCGCGAGCGACAGTTGGTCTTCGCGAGCCAGAACGATGACTCGTCCCAGCATCGGACACAGGATCACGTCTTCCACTTCGGCAGGCTGCAGGGCATTGGGGACCAGTACCTGCAACGAGTCGTTCCAGCGCACAATATCAATGCGCTCGTTCGACAATTCTTCGACAATATTCTTAATGCGTGCTCCCCGCACTCCGACGCACGCCCCCACGCAGTCGACCTTTAGGTCGATGCACGAGACGGCGACTTTCGAACGATAACCTGCTTCGCGGGCCAGCGACCGAATTTCGACAATGCGTTCCGCGATTTCCGGAATCTCTAGTTCAAACAGGCGACGCACCAAGTCGGCATGCACACGAGACAAGACAATCTTGACCCGGGTTCCCACTTTTCGAACATCAATAATGATGGCTCGCACCCGATCACCGACACGGTGCGATTCACCCGGAATCTGTTCGCTCTTGGGAAGAATGCCTTCCACTTTGCCCAGAT
>CAMAVF010000061.1 GCA_945861445.1 Planctomicrobium piriforme
GGCGGGAGCCTCGCCCTCCCGAATCTTCCGTTTTCAAACACGGACTGGGGTCGGGTGTTCAAATTTCAAAATTGGCCCGCAGTCAACTCGATTACGTATTCGAGTGACCGGCCAATTTTGAAATTTGAACGCCCGACCCCTCTTGCGAACAACTACTTCGCGGCCTTTTGAGTCGTCTCGGCCCAGATGTACCAGTAGGGGGCCACGTAGACCCAGTACCCTTCCGGCAGGTTCTCGGTCCCGGCGTAGGTCTTCATGTCCGAGTGTCCGTAGTCGTTGAATTGACCGTATTTCTCGGAATCTCCTGGCACATGCAGCCGTCGCAACAGGCTCTTGTACCTGCCACCCGCGGTCGAATCGGTTGCTCGGGGTGGTGTCGGGCTCAGTTGGCCCATCAACGATTCCGCCTGTCCGACCAGGCCCAGGAAGGCTCGGCGGTGACCGTGCGGGTCGTGGCTTAAGCCCGCTTGAGCCAGCTCTTTCACGAGGCCCCAATTGGACTGGCCGGCGTATTGCGAATGCCGCAGCAACATCCCGCACGCGGCGACGCTGGCGGCAAACTGGAAGTCGGACGACGCCAGCTTCAACTGTCCCGGTTGCCCGACCAACGGATTTTCCATGAGGACGCTCGCCGAGGCCTCGGGCTGCTTGTAGCGTAACTTGACCGTCAGCCAGCGCGTTTCATTGTTCGCTTTGAAATCCTTCGCCGGGATGATTTCGTACAACGCGGTCACTGTGTGGCCGGCACCAATTTCGCCGGCGTCCTTCTTGTCATCGTGGAAATCTTCCGCCGCCATGACGCGATTTTCATAACCGACCAGGCGGTACGAGGCCACCACGTCCTTGTTGAAATCGATCTGAATCTTCACGTCCTTGGCGATCGTGACCAGTGTCCCCATCAACTCCTGCACGAAGACTTTGTTCGCTTCCTGCTGATCATCAATGTAGCCGTACTGGCCATTCCCCTTATCGGCCAGTTGCTCCAGCTTGGCGTCCTTCAGATTGCCCATGCCGAATCCGAAGATGCTCAGGAACACGCCCCCCTTGGCTCGCGTCTGAATCATCTGCACCAGGGCGTCATCGCTGGTCACACCGACATTGAAATCGCCGTCGGTACACAGGATGACACGGTTCGTGCCCTTGTCGAGAAACTCTTGGGCGGCGATGTCGTAGGCGGTATTGATCCCCGCCGCACCGTTCGTCGAACCACCCGCACCCAAGCCCGCAATTGCCGCCAGGATGACTTCTTTCTGGGCCACCGTAGTCGACGCCAGTCGCACTCCGGCGTCTCCGGCGTAGGTGACGATGGCCACCTTGTCCCGTTCATCCAGTTGATCGACGAGCGTCGTCAACGATTCCCGGACCAGCGGCAACTTGTTCTGAGCCTGCATCGATCCCGACACATCGATCAGAAAGACCAGGTTCGTCGGCGACCGTTGCTCCTTGGGAATCTCTTTGCCCTTCAGGCCAATGCGCACCAACTGGTGATTCGGCTGCCAGGGACAGGCGGCGATATCCGTCTGTACTGAAAACGGCCGGCCATCCTGCGGTTGCGGGTATTGATAGGCAAAGTAATTGACCAGCTCTTCAATCCGCACGGCATCCGGCGGCGGCAGTTGGCCGCCCTGGAGAAAGCGACGCAGATTCGAGTACGAGGCCGTATCGACATCGATGGAGAACGTCGAAAGTTGCTGCTCTTGCGGAGTGATAAATGCGTTTTCGAAGATCGGGTTGTAGTCTTCGTCGGTGGTTTTGTCTTGTTCCAGTGATCTCAATTCAGCCAGAGAGGGCACACCGAGATACACATCGGCCTTCTTATCGACTTTTCGTTCAATACTTCGACCCGCAAGATAGCCAAGGCTCGCAAGACGCCGCTTTTCTTTCTCCTTTCCTGAAGGTGAGTTCCGCTTTGCTTCCGCCGCTTTCGACGGTCCACCAGATTCATTCCCCGAAACCGACTGATCACCAAGACTTAAAGTCGATTCGGCACCGGGACGACCCCGATCCGCATCATACGCACTGAATGTTGTCCGCTTACTGATCCTACCGGCCATACGCGGATCCCCGGCGGCCTGGGACTGACCCGGCTTTTGATCTTTCAGAAAACCACGTCGTTTACCGCTCTCAGGAGCCGTCGATTCCGCCGATTCAAACTCCTGTTCCAGTTTTCCCCCTGACTGATACTGTCGCTCAGTCTGCGGGGACTTTGTCGTGACACCACTTTCATCCCATGCCAATTGCGGTTTCGCCCAGCCCAATGGTGCATCCCCTTTATTGACGCGCTGGAATGTCGCTGGGACATCAACTCCATTCGTCTCGGTGGGAGTTGCTGACGACAGCTCATTCAGTGGTTCCATCAAGCCGGGTCCAGGACCGTTAACCATTGGGCCAGGACGACTCATCAAAGCGGCTTGCGGGGCGGACTCATCGTAGAAGTCCTTTGAGGTGGTCTCTTGATAGGCAAATATCGGCAATGTTCGCATCCGCGGAAACGCTGCCCCAAACGCATACCACGCTGCCGGCAATAACAGCACGGACGCCGCCACTGCCGCTGTGCGTCGCGAGATACCGAGGAGACGCTTACATTGCGTAGCGGCAATCGGTTGAGCAGTATTCGCTTGAGCGAGAATCTCGGCACGGCGTTCGGCCGGCATCGAGATCTGTGGTTCCAGCCGGAGTTGAGTTGACAGCAACTCGGCTTCCGCCTGGATCTCCGCGACGATCGCCTGCAATTCGAGAGACGCCGCCACGGCGGTTGCATAACGGGCCGCGTCGGATCCTTCCAGTTCGCCTAAGGCATACGCCGTCAGGCCGGGATCATCGGCATTGATTGGCTGAGAGGTTTGTTCGGACATGATTTGCTCCCAAAGGATTCCGCACATTCGCGGGATGATTGATTTGTTCGTTGGCGTTTTCGGTGATCAAGAATCCGGGGGCTTACGCCGCCCGGCTCGCCTAGTCGCCCGTTGTAGGTAGTAGGTCGCCCGTAAGAGGTAACCGTAGCAGTTAGTTAGGCCACTCGGGCCCATTCTCGTAGACGTTTTAAGCCGGTGTGGATCAGGAAGCCGACGTTGGTGACTGACAAGCCGGTGACGCTGCTGATTTCCTTGTATGATAGTCCCTGCTGAAACTTCAGCCGGATCACTTCCTGCTGGTTTTCTGGCAATCGGGCCAGCAATTCGAGGACTTGTCCGGCAAGCTCGGTCCGTTCGGCTTGCTCGGAGGGGGGTGGTTGCGATGACGAAATCGTCGCGACGCCCTCTTCAATGAGTGACGACATTTTTTGCTCCTTACGACGTACATCCAGTGCGACATTACGGCAAACGGTAAACAACCACGGGACCAGCCGGCCATCGAGTTCCGCCTGCTGCTGTTGGCACAGCCGCAGGAAGGTCTCCTGCACCACGTCCTGCGCCCGGCTGTGATCGTGCAGAAACCGCAGCGCATACCGCGCCAGGTCCCCGCCGTGTCGGTCCAGCGCCGTGGTAATCCAACCGAAATGCCCGTTATTGGCAGTCATGAGGCCTCGTTCAATTCCAAGCGATGTGGTCGACGGGCACGTCGCTCGGCAGAGAGACAACGAATCTGGAGCGGGTTTATTAGGGATGACGAAATGTTGAATTGGCAAATGACGATTTGGGCAAATGCCTAATGTCTAATGTCTAAAAGGATGTTGTCTGAGGGTTTGGAGGACAAGTTGATCTCATCAGTGGGCTCGGATGCGTTAACCGGCTAATGCCGGCGCGGCTGGCGTGGTCGTTCAGGCATCTACCCTACCTCCTTTTAGACATTAGTCATTAGACATTAGTCATTCCCCCCTCCCACCAAGGTTGCTCACGCTCAAATCTCCGTGTAGAATCACCAGCAGTTGAGATTCAGTCTCAACAAGACTTTTCCCCAGGGGGACTCGCGTGGACATCGTGCCTTTGGACTGCCTGCAGACTGGCGAAACGGGCCGGATTGCTGACATTGAAGGGTGCGCAGAAACGGTCACTCGGTTGGCCGAAATTGGTCTGCGGAACGGGGCCTTGGTCCGCATGGTCCGCACGGGTAGTCCCTGCATCCTGGCCCTCGACAATCAGCGTTTGAGTTTCCGACCGGAAGAATGCACCCACGTATTTGTGGAGGTCGTTCCCGCCTTGGCCTGACTCTTCAGAGTCAGGCTACGACAGAATAAGCCTTCCCTCCCCAGTTTGCGCGCAGCCCGCCTGATTGATCTCTGCCATGACGACTCTCGATACCTTGCCCGTGGGCCAGAGCGCCCAGATCACCGAGATTCAAGGAGACGACGCCATCGCCATCCGCCTGATGGAGATGGGCCTGACCGAAGGCGAAGAGATCCGCGTGTTGGCCGTGGCACCGCTGGGGGACCCAGTCGAGTACGAAATCCGCGGCTATCGCCTGTCGTTACGCCGGACGGAAGCCAGACGCGTACTGATCCGAAAAGAGGCACCAGCCTGATTGCCATCCTTTTAGTCATTAGACATTAGTCATTTCGATCATAGTCCTGTCCCCATACCCTGCATCCGAACTCCTATCCCCTGCCGCCTCACCGGGACTCCAGCTTCCATGCCAGATGTGTTAAAGGTCGCCCTGATTGGCAACCCCAATACGGGTAAAAGTACCCTGTTCAATGCCCTTTCGGGATTGCAGTCGCGCGTCGGAAATTTTCCCGGCGTCACGGTCGAAAAGAAGATCGGGCGCGTCCAATGGGGCGCGGCCACAGTCGAACTGATCGACCTCCCGGGCACCTACAGCCTGGCACCACGCTCGCTCGATGAGATGGTCTCGGTGAATGTCCTGCTGGGGAAGCAAGCCGATGTGGGGACACCCGACGCCGTTATCTGCATCGTCGATGCGTCCAACCTCGAACGCAATTTCTATTTGCTCAGCCAAGTCCTGGATATTGGTCTGCCCACGGTTCTGGTCATGAACATGTGGGATGTCGCCGCAGAACGCGGACAGAAGATCGACGTGGCGGCCCTGGAAGCGCGATTGGGGATCCCCGTCGTGAAATGCTCGGCACATAAGAAGACGGGAGTTTCCGAAATCCAGGCGGCCGTGCAACGTGCCGTCGCCGGGGGACCGCGGGGCGTGACACAGTTGTTCCCTGCAGTTTTTGCAACGGAAACACAGTTATTGGCCGAAAAGTTGGCAGGCTGGGGGCATCCCCACGTCGCCCCGTATTTGCTGGAACGGCTGTTGCTGGATGTCGGCGGCTGGCTGGAATCGCACTTCGGCGGCCAGCACGCTCATGATTTGTTCCAGTACTTACAGCACGCTCGCGAACGGCTGGCGGCCGCAGGTTGCAAGGTGCCCATGATCGAAGCCCGCACGCGTTACGCCTGGGCGCGTGAGACGCTCAAAGGACTGGTCGTCCAACCGGCCAACCGGGCGGTCACGTTCAGCGACCGGATCGATCAATGGCTGACGCATCGCGTGGTGGGGCTGGTCTCGTTCTTCCTGATCATGCTGGTCGTCTTCCTGAGTCTCCACACGCTCTCGCCCCCGCTGCAAGGCGTGCTGGAAGCGGGACAAGGCTGGTTGTCGAGTCAAGTGGCGTCGGTGATGGGCCCCGGTCCGCTGCGCAGTTTGATCAACGACGGCATCATCGCCGGGGTCGGTGGTGTGCTGGTCTTTCTGCCGCAGATCATCTTTCTGTTCCTGTTCATCGCGCTGCTGGAAGATTGCGGCTACATGGCCCGGGCCGCCTTCCTGATGGACAAGCTGATGACGAAGGTCGGCCTGAGCGGCAAGTCGTTCGTCCCCCTGATGTCGAGTTTCGCCTGTGCGATCCCCGGTGTGATGGCAGCGCGTGTCATCGAAAACCGCCGCGATCGGATGGTGACGATTCTGGTCGCTCCCTTGATGAGTTGCTCGGCGCGGCTGCCCGTCTATGTCCTGATGACCGAAACATTCGTGCCGGACGTCAGTTGGCTGGGGGGCCTGGTGAGCTTGAAGGGGCTAACGCTGTTTTTCATGACGTTCTTCGGGGCATTCGTCGCCATTCCGGTCGCCTGGATCCTTAAGAAAACGCTGTTCCGCGGCGAGACTCCGCCGTTCGTCATGGAGTTGCCCAGTTATAAATGGCCGTCGGCGTGGATTGTCTTGCGACGCGTTTATGACAGTGCCTACTCATTCGTGACGCGTGCCGGGACATTAATCCTGGCGATGAGCATCCTGATCTGGGCGGCAGGGTATTTTCCCGGTGACCACCAGGAGTCCGACCGGCTGCAGGCTCAAATTGAAGATTTAGAAAAACAGCCCGAACCCCCTGCCGACAAGCTGGCCACGCTGTCCGCAAAACAGAATGAACTCTCCGGCGCGTTGTTGGAAACCAGTCTGCTGGGACGACTGGGGCACGCGATCGAGCCGGCCGTCATACCGCTCGGCTGGGATTGGAAGATCGGCGTGGGGGTCATCGCTTCGTTCCCGGCGCGTGAAGTCATCGTCGCCACCATGGGCACGATTTACAGTCTCGGAGGGGACGTGGATGAGCGTAATCCCGATCTGCGGAACACGCTGAAGAATTCCAAATGGCCCGATGGCCGGCCGGTCTTTACGTTGCCGGTGGCAATTTCGATCATGGTCTTCTTCGCGCTGTGTGCGCAGTGCGCATCGACATTGCTCGTTATCAAACGGGAAACGAACAGTTGGGGCTGGGCCCTGTTTACGTTCGTATACATGACGGGATTGGCCTACGTGGCGGCACTGCTGGTCTACCAGATCGGCAGCCGGTGGGCGTAGAATGATTGTAGCCTTCACGCTCCTGCGTGAAGTCAGCCGAGCGCAGTGCAGTCGCTGCACGACCCTAACGGCTGGACCGTAGAGTGATTCAATATGTCCAACGATTGGCAAATCTGGGTAGTTGTGGCGTGCGTGCTGCTCGCCGGTTGGCGCATCATCTTGCGCGTATGGCGCGGGATGAAGTCCGCCGATGGGAGCGGCCCTTGTGGCGGAGGTTGTCACGCGTGCCTTACTGGAACGAATACGACGGATCCACCGCTGGTGGAGTTGGATTTGTTTCGTCAATCGTAGGACGATGTCCGCAGATCTCGGGTTGCCAATCGGTCCGGGGATTCATTCGATTCAACGACATCCAAATCTTCACTCTGGAAGAGTGACAGCCGGTAGCCTGGGGTTGCAGCGAAGCGGAAACCCCAGGTCTCGATTCACCCTGGCTGTTCGCACCCTGGAGGGGTGCCAGCAAGCCGAGTTTTTCGGACTGCTGGCACCCCTCCAGGGTGCTTGTCCGTCGTCGTCCTAACCCGGGGTTTGCGCTTACGCTCCAACCCCGGGCTACCAGCTGTGACTCCTCCGGAGTCAAAACATCCCAATCCCCATCTTCACCTAGTTCGACCAGTGTGGTATAAGCTCCCCGCACGTTCTCACTACTTCTTCAGCCGTTCCGCAAATTGTCTGACTGAAGATCCGAACGTCTATCTGGGCCATGACTTAGGGCCACTCTACAGTTGCAAGGATGCACGAAGATGCGTGGGATTCCGCTTCGATTCTGGGGCTTGTCTGCCGTTCTGATCGCTCTCAATCTGGGGGCCTGGTGCTGGGTGCGGCAGTCGGCACAACCGCCGTCCTCAGCGGCCCGACAAACATTGAAAGTCGTCGCCGCTTTGCCGCAAAAGCAGGTCGATGAGACCGATCGGCTGAGCATCGTGTTCGATGGCCCGGCGGTCGCACCCGCCAAGGTCGGAAAATTTGAAGATGCGCCGCTCTTCAAGGTCTCGCCCGATGTCCCGGGGCAATGGCAATGGGCGTCGACCGAGCAACTGGACTACGTTCTGGAAGATCCGTTGCCCGCCGGTCGGACGATCAACGTCCAGCCTTCGTCAGACTTGGAAGTGCAACTGGGTCGCGCTGTGCAGATTTCGGCCGAGATTGAATTTAAGACCCGTGCGCTGGAACTGGAACAATGCAACATCCTGTCGTCGAACAGGAACGAGGTGCAGTTCGAACTGGTCTTCAATCAACTGGTGGATCCGGGGGACTTGTTGCGAAATCTCAAGGTGCAGGAAAGCCTGGCGCTGGCGGCGGCTCCCGATCTGAAGAACACGCAACCGGCGTCCCCGATGCCCGTGTTCGCGAACCTGAACCCGAGTTGCCTGACGTCGAAACCACACACGCGGCTGGTCCTGCGTTGCAACCGGCCGCAGCGCCGAGCATTGGATGTGACCCTGGCCGCCGAGTTAACCGGTCACGAAGCCGACCGTCCCCTGGGCAAGGTCACCACCCGCAACCTGACGTTGACTCAAACATTTGCCTTGCTGCGCAGCGAGGTTCCCCAGCCCGGGACCGAGCAACAGTTGGAGGTTAGACTCTACTTCTCCGAGGATCTCGAACACGATCAGAAGCTGCCGCCCATCACCGTGGAGCCGCCGGTGACTGGGTTATCGAGCCGGGTCGACCTGAATTGGGGCCGCGCGGCACTGATCCTGGAAGGGGCCTTTCAACCTGGCCGGACCTATCAAGCGTCCGTTGGCAAGACATTGCTGTCGGCGGACGGGCAGACGTTGGAAGACGACGTCCGGGTCTCGTTCTCCATACCGGAACGGGAACCGACCGTTGAGTTTGCTCAAAACCAGGGGGTGTTGTCACCGCAGGGAAACCTGTCGTTGGATGTCAAAACAGTCAACGTCGGCCAGTTGCGGTTCCGCGCGACGCGGATTCACGCTAACAATCTGGTGCAACATCTGCAGGGTCGCTACACGTTTGATATCGGCCGGACGGTGGTCGAGAAATCGGTCAAGGTGAAAGGCTCCAGGACCGAACCGCAGACGCAGGTTCTGGAGCTCAAGAAACTTCTGAATGATGCCTCGCCGCTGGGGATCTATGAGATCGAAGCCCGGGCGACGGATGAAACCTGGCGGCGCGATGAGGCGACCGTCACGATCACCGATCTGGCCTTGATCACCAAGCGGGAAGCGGACGGCGTGTGGGTGTGGGTTTCGTCGCTGAAGACGGCTCAGCCTGTCGCCGGGGTGAAAGTGTCCGCGGTGTCTCACACCAATCAAACGCTCGCCACCGCACAAACGGGGGCCGACGGCATTGCGCGACTGCCGGTCTCACCGAAGCATCCGGATGGTACACCGTGGGTGATTGTGGCCGAGAAGGAGAACGATCTGGCCTATCTGCTGGCCGATCGGCGGGAATGGGTTATTGATGACGTCAATCAGTCGGGCCGGCCCCATCCGGGTGCGTATGATGTCGTGCTCTATACGGAACGCGGCGTCTACCGGCCTGGCGATACGCTGCATGTCACGGGATTGATTCGCGACGCACAAGGTGCCACGCCTCCCAGTTTTCCCCTGGCGATCAAGATCAAACGGCCCGACGGACGCACTGCAGCCACGGTGACGGCCACCCCTGAACCCGACAAGCAGGGGATCTTTCAATTCGACTTCCCGACACGCGACGACAGCCAGACCGGCCCCTATGAATTCACCGTCACGCTGCCCGGGGCCGACGAGATCCTGGGTGAGACCACGGCGTTGGTCGAAGCCTTCGTCCCGGCACGGATTGAAGTCAAGGCCGAGACCGTCAGCCCGCGATTTGGCCCCGCAGAAAAGGCATCCATCAAAGTCACGGGACGCTACCTGTTCGGTCAGCCGGCCACCGGTTTGCCGCTCGTCGTGCAAGGGTCTTATCAACTCGTCCCGCTGCAGTCGAAGGCCGCAGGCGAATTTGACTTCCCCATTGAGACGTCGATCCCGCGAGTTAGCATTCAGATCCCACCCGTGACGCTGGACGATCAGGGGATTTCGCTCGTCGAACTGCCTGCCCCGCCCAAGTCGCCGACTGGCATTTGGAAGGCCAACCTGACGACTACCGTCACCGAGCCTGGAGGCCGATCGATCTCTCAATCTGTTTCGCTGTTGTGGGACACCGCCGACCGGCACGTGGGCTTGAAGCTGGGCCGGATCATGCCGGTCAGTACAGCGGTCCCCATCGATTTCGTTCAATGGACCGGCAGCGATGCCCCGGCCACTCCGGGAGCCGTGCAGTTCATTCTGGAACGCATCGAATATGACACCGTGCTGCGTCAGTTGAACGGTTCGTATCGCTGGATATCGAGTGAACGGCCCATCGCCGTTGCCGATCAGACCATCGCGGCAGACGCCATTCAAAGTGGCAAAGGGCAGGTCAGCATCACCTGTCCCACCGGCGGCAGTTATCGCCTGCGCGCCATCGACAAGCTGTCGGGTCGCGTCACAGTCGCCAATTTCTATGCCTCCAGTCAATCGAATGAAAGCAGCACGGTAGCGCTCAATAAGCCCGAGCGACTCGAGATCGTCCTGGATCAACCGCAATACAAACCAGGCACGACCGCCAAGGTCGTCGTCAAAAGTCCCTTCGGTGGCACGTTGGTGCTGTGCGTCGAAACGGACCGCGTCATCGAGCAACGTGTGACTGCCATGCCCGAGAACACAACGACCCTGGAAATCCCCATCCCCGCGACGCTGCGTGGCGGTGCCTTCATCACTGCGGCGGTGGTGCGGGCCATCGTTCCCGAAGACAAGTCCTGGCTACCGCACCGAGCGTTCGGAATGGCTCGCATCGTAACCGATCACGCTGATCATCAACTGCCGATTCAATTGCAATCGCCGTCGCGAGTCCAACCCGGTGAATCAACGACGGTCACCATTCAGACCACCAAACCTGAAAGCGGCAAGCCGGTCCCGTTGGTCCATCTGTGGGCGGTTGATGAAGGGATCCTGCTCACCACTCGCTATCCGACACCCGACCTGGCCAAGCACTTCCTCGGACAGCGCGAACGCGGTGTCACCACGGAAGATGTGTATGCCGACCTGCTGCCCGACCATCAACGGCCGGCCGACTGGTCGCGGATTGGTGGTGACGGCGACGGGCATGAAGTGGACGCCCAGCGACGGAGCCTGGTCCCTCCGAAAAAGATCGACATGGCGGTCCTCTGGCGCGGCTTCGCGCCAGTCGATGCCGAAGGTCACGCCCGTTTTGACTTCCAATTGCCGCAGTTCACGGGCGAGTTGCGATTCATGGCTGTCGTGGTCGACGGAGACCGCTACGGCTCGACGCAACACGCGGTCACCGTCACCTCACCGCTGTTGCTGGAAGCCAGTTGGCCGCGGTTCGTGGCTCCCGGCGATGAGTTCCTGGTGCCGGTCAAACTGTTCAATTCGACGGCGGATCAGTTGTCGGTGCAATTGAACTTAAAGGTGGACGGGCCCGTCACAGTGACGCTGCCTGCCGAGACCTCGAACATCACTGTCGCGCCTCAATCACCCACCACCGTGTGGTTACCGGTCAAAGGCACCGGAATGGGCACGGCGACCATCACGCTGAAGGGGGTCGCTCGCGCCTCTGCGGATTCCGTGTTGAGCTCGCAACAGGTCGCACAACTTCCGGTCCGCCCGGGTTTGCCCCTCCATTCCGAATCGATTGTCTATCGCGGCAAGGCGGGCACTCCCTTGGAGATTCCGCCGACCGACAAGTTCGAACCGGGCACATTCAAGACGCAAGTGAGTATCAATTCGCAACCAACGCTTGAATTCCTGCCCGCCGCGGATTCACTGCTCGATTATCCCTACGGCTGCGTCGAACAGACTTCCAGCCGGTTGTGGGGATTACTGATCGCGAAGGACATTTTGTTGCAACAGGAGCCGGGGTCCGGTCGGGGTAAAGTTGTCAACGACATGATTGCCTCAGGGATCGGCCGTTTGTGGTCGATGCAGACGCGCAACGGGGGCCTGGGATATTGGCCGGGTGCCGATGAACCGACCGCCTGGGGCACCGTCTACGCGGCCGAAGTCCTCGCCGAAGCGGCCCAACAGGGTCATGCGGTGGATCCGCGATTCCGGGACGAATTGCTCGCCTACCTGACTGCCACGCTGCATGGACGGAACGGCGACGCGATCAGCTTGCAGACGAAGGCCCAGATCTGCCTGGTACTGGCCAAGTTTCAACGGCCGGAAGAGGGTTGGATGACCCGCTTGACCGAACAGGTGAAAGAACTCGAAGTTTCGAGCCGCGCCGACCTGGCACTGGCGTGGAACAGCATTGGCCGGAAGGACCGGGCTCTGTCGGTGCTGACCGACGACACGTTGGTACAAGCGGCCCCGGTCAGCTTCCACGAACGGATCACGTCGCCCGTGCAACAAACGGCCACGTTGCTCAACGCGTTGCTGGAACTGGACCGCGATCATCCGTGGATCCCGGGCCTGGTCACCAAATTGATGGACTCGCGCAAGTACGGGCACTGGGGTAACACGGCCGAAAACGCCATGGCCTTGCGGGCCCTGGTACGCTATCAAGTGGTGCCTCAAGAACCACCCAGCTACAGCGGCACTGTGACCGGTGCCAGCGGCACGTTGTTCCCATTCCAGCACGCGCAACCGGCCGCCTTCACCCTGGCCAATCAAGCGACGCCGCTCAAACTCGAATCGGCCGGGCAGGGACAATTCTTCGTGAACGTCACCACGACCGGTTTGCAAAAAGCCGGGGCGGTTGCCGCTACCTATGACCGCCATCTGGAGGTCCGTCGCGTCTGGTCGAACGGCGAAGGCCAGCCCATCGATCCGCAACAAATCAAGGTCGGCGACCTCGTGCAAGTGGCCGTGACCATCAGGACTCTGCCGAATGCGGAATCCTCCTTGGTTCAGAACGTCGCCGTTGTAGATGCTCTACCGGGAGGCTTCGAAGTTGAAAATCCCCGTCTAAGCACATCCGCCGAAGCCACCGACAAACCTGATACGGCAATCGCCGATCACGTGGAATTCCTGGACGATCGCGTCGTGCTGTTTACCTCGTCCTTCCCCGAAGCCAGAACATTCCGATACGCCCTGCGAGCGGTCGCAACCGGTAAGTTTGTCTCGCCCCCCATTCAAGCCTCGTGCATGTACAGCACCGACTACGCGTCAGTGCATGGTGGAGGGAAGGTAGAGATCGGCAAATAGGACCGTAGGACGGGCACTCCTGCCCGTCGGCATTGGTGTCTCGAATTCAAAGACGGGCAGGAGTGCCCGTCCTACGGAAAACCTTGCATGCCGCGTAAACTGTGCATCCTCTGGTTGAAGCGTCTCGCACTCGGCACGTGTGGCCTGTGGCTGCTGGCCTATGCCGGGTTCTGCTACGTCTGGTATGCCTGCCCGTTCCCTGTCGCTCAGTTCGATCAGCAACCCGTCAGCCCGCGAGTCACTGACCGCTCGGGCAAGACGTTGCTGTACCTGGTGGGTGAAAACGACCACTGGCGACAACCGGTCGCATTGGGGAAAATCTCAACGTGGCTCGTTCAGGCGACACTCGCCGCCGAAGATGCTCGATTCCGCGAACATCACGGCGTCGATTATTCCGCTCTCGGGCGGGCAATCTGCCAGAACGTGGCTCATGTGAAAATCGTCTCGGGAGCCAGCACCCTCACCATGCAGGTCTGCCGGCAATTGGACCGCCGGCCGCGGACCGTGGCGGCCAAACTGTGGCAGGTGCTACGCGCGTGGCAGTTGGAAAAACTGCGGTCGAAGGATCAAATCCTCGAAGCCTATCTCAATCTGGCTCCCTACGGCGGCAATGTGCTAGGTGCTGAAGCGGCGGCGCAGTGGTTCTATGGCAAACAGGCCATCGATCTGTCTCTCGGTGAGGCCGCGTTGCTTGCCGGGTTACCGCAGTCTCCCAACCGCTTTCGTCCCGACCGGCATCCCGCCGAAGCCCGCATCCGCCGGCAATTCGTGCTGCGTCGGATGCGAGAACTCGGAATGATCACCACGGCTCAGGCTGATGCTGCCGCTGCGGAACCCCTGCCGACGGCATCCATCAAGCGGACGTCATCGGCACCACACGCCGCGTGGCTCGCGTTACAAAAACGTCCCTTGGGAGGCCGCACGACCATCGATCTGTCGAGACAGCGAGCGGTGGAAGCCGCAGTCGCTCAGCAAGTCTCGCACTGGCCGGCTTCCACGGATGCGGCGGTGTGCGTGATCGATATCGCCTCCAGCGACATCGTGGCCTGGATCGGATCGGCAGACGCCAGCGACCCCCGCGACGGTCAGGTGAATGGCGGTCTGGCCCAACGCAGTCCGGGGTCCGCATTGAAACCATTTCTCTATGCCGCCGCGTTCCAATCGCGGCGACTGGGGCCCGCGTCGCGAGTCTACGACGGACCGTTGGAACGCGCCGGGTGGTCCCCCGAAAACTTCGACAAAACCTTCTCCGGCGAAGTTCCCGCCGCCGAAGCCTTACGCCGCTCGCTCAATGTTCCCGCGATCCTGATCACCGAGCAGGTCGGCCTGTCGCGGTGCGTAGGAACCTTGTCCGCGGCAGGTGTCACGCTCCCCTCAAATGCCGCTCAACGCGGCGGTCTGGCCCTCGCGGTGGGCGGGATTGAAGTCAACTTGCTGGATCTCACGGCCGCATATGCGACGCTCGGCCGCGGAGGAATCGCCCGCCGTCCGCGGCTGTTTCTTGACGAATCCTCACCCACGGAACAAGCTCTGGACGCCGACGTGTGTGCCGCCATTTCCGACATCCTTAGCGTGCGACATCGTCGTCCCCGGGGTTGGGAACAACTGCCGGAGTCCCAATTGCCGTGGTGTATGTGGAAGACGGGAACCAGTTCGGGACATCGCGATGCGTGGGCGTTGGGACATAACGGCCGTTACGCGATCGGCGTCTGGGTCGGCCGATTCTCAGGAGCCGGCCACGTGGACTACGTCGGACAAGAGGCGGCCGAGCCACTCTTGGCAAAACTCTTCGCAGCCCCCGAGTTTCGCGAACTCCGGCACCCGAGCCCCGCTGCCACCTGGAAGGTCTCGCGGCCGTACTCACTCACACTGCCCGCAACGGCACCGTTGCGAATCACGACACCCACTCGTGGAGATGTTTTCTTGAGCGCAGCAGGGCCGGCGGTGATCAGACCCACCACCAATCGCGAGGGGGACGCCCGCTGGTTTCTCAACGGGCGGCTGATCGCCGAACATCGCCCCGAGCCGTTGGAATTGCAACCCGGTCGTTATGAGTTGCGTTGTGTGGACACACAGGGTCAGGCGAGTGCCGTGGAATTCTCGGTGCAGGGAATCTCGCCGTAGCCGGAACCGCCAACCAGTATCTCATGCGAAACCACTTCATACTTTCACTTTGACAGCCCGCTTCTTGGGAGGAAAGACTTCTGCTTCCAGGGCCTTCGAAGCCGACACCAGATGCGCCACCATTGCGGCCGCGGCTTGATCCGGCTTGTTGGCGCCCAGGGCCTTCACAATCGCCAGATGTTCGCTATTCTCTTCCATTTCCCGGTAGTCGGCTCGCACTTCGCGGCGTTGATACCGGACGTCGCGAAGTGCGACAAACAAAATGCGGTAACGCCGAATCTCATTGGCCAGTCGCTCATTGCCGCAATGATTCGCAATCAGTTCATGCAGCTTGGTGTCAAAACTGCGGGTTTCTTTAATCCACAGCAAGCTGCGTCGCGCCGCTGCCAGCCGGGACAGTTCGCGACTCAGTTCGTCCAGTTCGGGTTGCGGAATCCGACCACAAGCATAGCGTGTGGCTTCCGATTCGAGAATGCGACGCAAGTCGTAGATCTCGCGCAATTGCTGAGGACCAAACGGACGCAGCATGGCGCCGCGATTGGGACGCAACTCGACCATGCCAATGCCGGCCAATTCCACCAGCGACTCGCGAATCGGCGTGACGCTCACGCCCAGTTGCTCGGACAGATGTTCCACCCGCAACCGGGTGCCTTCTTCCAGACGACCCTCAATCACCGATTCCAAGAGTCTTTGAGTGACCACTTGACGCTTCAAGCCGTGATCAGAAATCGACGCCAGCCCGATTAACGCATTCATTCCAGGGACCTCAGATAGAGGAAACAGATCTTGCCCGACGACCTTGAAAAAGATGTTATCACCAATCCGACAAGAGCTGCAATTGCCATCTGGACACAATTTGTATTTTATATGGAAATTAGGGGTATACCCTTAGTTTTGGCGACTAAAGCCGAAACTCCTCACCGCTGTTCAGTAATATGACTTGGTTGCATCGATCACGGAAGAGACTTCGACCTGCTGCACCGTTTGCACATTGCCCTGTATTTAACGTACTCTACGGGACTTTCACGACCTGCGGGGATGGCCCTGCCGCGGCTGGACGTTCACATTCTGTAACATATGTCGTTTTGTATTCTTATATGCATAACGCTAGTAGTGGCTTCGTAGACATACGTGCCGCGGGTCCCCTTTTTAACGAGTTTTTCCGGCACTCGATCAGTCCGCGGATTACGTCTCCCGGTTGCCCCGAATGCTCAAATCTCACTGATGGTATTCAGGCTCCTGACCGGCAGGTATCATGGAGAAAACTGGCTGAGCGACATCTCGGTATGAACGCTGACCATTCATTGCTGCCAAAGGGAAAAGCCATGCGAATGTGGGGAAGAATGCTGCTGTGGAGTCTGTTCTTGTCTGCCGCCGGAACTCAGTTGCCCGCCGCGGACGACTACAAGCACGGTCCCGATTCCGTCCGTCAGGAAGGGGTTCCCCAGGGAACCGTCACGCCGTTGAAGTGGAAGGACTCCAAAGTCTTCCCGGGCACGGAACGGGACTATTGGCTTTACGTCCCCGCTCAATACGACAAAACTCAGCCCGCCAGCCTGATGGTCTTTCAGGACGGTGGTGCGTATGTCGATGAGAAGAAGGATTTCCGCGTCACGATCGTGTTCGACAATCTGATTCACAAAAAAGAGATGCCGGTCACGATCGGCCTCTTCATCAGCCCGGGGTCCATTCCCCCTGCTGACCCCCAGCAGAAGGCACGCAGCAATCGCAGCTTCGAATACGATTCGCTGGGGGATCAATACGCCAAGTTCCTGATCGACGAATTGCTGCCGGAGATCGGTAAGTCTTACAACATTTCCCCGGATCCCGCCCAGCGCGCGATCTGCGGCATTAGTTCGGGCGGGATTTGTGCCTGGACGGTCGCCTGGGAGCGGCCCGATCAATTCGGGAAAGTCCTCAGCCACGTGGGCAGCTTCACCAATATTCGCGGCGGCAATGTCTATCCGTATCTGGTTCGCAAGACCGAACAGAAACCGATTCGAGTCTTTCTGCAGGATGGATCCAACGATCTCGACAACTTGCACGGCAGTTGGCCGCTGGCCAATCAGGAGATGGCCGCAGCGTTAAAGTTTGCGAAATACGACTACAAGTTCGAATACGGCGACGGCGGCCACAATGGCAAACACGGCGGAGCCATCCTGCCCGATTCGCTACGCTGGTTGTGGCGAAAGTAACCTGTAGCCCGACTCTCCGAGTCGGGTGCTTTTTCTGCAATACACCTGACTCAGGGAGTCGGGCTACGTACCGCGGATGACCAACGTGCTGGAACGCCGACCCTTTCGATTTCTGCGCAGCCTGGGACGCAGCCGGCAGATTGCCACCGTACTGTTCAACTACGGCTTCGGCGATGTCGTCGAGCGGTTGGGGCTGATGCGCTACATTCGGTGGGGCAAGCGGCTGCTGTTTCGACGTCGGGCCGAGCAGGAGACGCGATTGACGCGGCCCCAACGCATTCGCATGGCGCTGGAAGATCTGGGGGCGACGTTCATCAAGTTCGGACAAGTCATCAGCACCCGCCCCGATCTGGTACCCGCCGAGGTGATTGCCGAACTCGCCAAGTTGCAGGAGGGGGTCCCCGCGTTCGATTCCCAAACTGCCATCGAGATGCTCGAACTCGAACTGGGTGGTCCCGTCAACACCCTGTATGCTGAATTTGACCCTCAGCCACTGGCCGCCGGGTCTCTGGGCCAGGTCCACCGGGCTCGGCATTTCGATGGCACGCCGCTCGCCGTGAAGATTCGCCGGCCGCACGTGATCCGGGATGTCGAACGCGACCTGGAATTGATGCTCGAACTGGCAGGCATGGTCGAACGACATCTGCCCGAGGCCCAAATCTTCGACCCGGTGGGCCTGGTCACGCAGTTCGCCCGATCCATTCGCCGCGAAATGAACTTCTTCCGTGAAGCACGCACGGTCGAAGAGTTTTCGCGGTTGTTCAGTCACGATGCCACACTGGTGGTTCCCAAGATCTTTTGGGATTTGACCAGCGAAGCCATCATTACCATGGAATTCATCGACGGCCTGCGCGTCACCGATCACCAGGGATTGCTGGCTGCCGGCCTGTCACCCAAGGCCATCGCCGCCAATGGCGCACGCATCTTCTTCAAGCAAGCCATTGAACTCGGGCTGTTCCACGGTGACCCGCATCCTGGCAACATCCGCATTCTGCGAAATGGCACGCTGGGGCTGATTGACTATGGCATGGTCGGCAGGCTGGAAGAAGAACGGCGCGAGCAACTCGTCGATCTGTTTCTGTGTATCTCGCAGCGCAATGTGAAGGGAGCCGTCGACTTGGTGCTGGTGGTGGGAGTTCCCGCACAGGAAGTCGATCGGGCACTGCTGCAGTCAGACGTCCGCGACTTCATCGAATCTTACTACGGAGTCGATCTTGACCGGATTCGCATGGGGAAGTTGCTCAGCGACTTCGTGGCCATCTTGTCCAATCACGGCATTCGTTACCCGGCCGACTTGATGCTGTTGATCCGGGCTACGATTACCCTGGAAGGAGTCGGCCGGGAGCTCGACCCCGAATTCAATCTGGCCCAGCACCTCGCCCCGTTTATCAAGCAAGTGGTCTCCGAGCGCTATAACCCCAGGCGCCTGGCCCAGCGTTGGAAATACGAGGCCGAAACCTTGTTGCGGGCATTGCACGATGTTCCGCTGCACATTGAACGGACGCTGAAAAAGCTGAGTCACGACGAACTGAAGATTCAGTTCGAACACCGCAATCTGGATTATCTGGTCACGGAACTCGACCGCTCGGGGAATCGGATCGTCGTCGGGCTGTTGATGTCGTCGCTGATCGTGGCATCAGCGCTGATTGTACGCTCGGGGACAGTTTCCGGCATTAATTCCACCTGGATCACGATCCCCGTCTTCATCCTGTCGAGCCTGCTGGGAGTGTGGCTGATCTACGGCATATTTCGCAGCGGCCGCCTCTGAACGATTTCGGCAGGATGACGATAGTGCTTATTATCCACAGATTACGCAGATGGACGCAGATTAGATCCTTCAGTACTGGGGGCCAAATCACTTGGCGGAGCCATCCTTGATCCAATAAACGAGAAGGTCTCGCGTCCACACTGTGATGCGACTTATTTTATCTGCGTAATCTGTGTCATCTGTGGATAGTCATCCTCGTGATTGGGTAATTGGCTTCAATCATCCAATCACATCTGACTCTAGGCTTGATTAGTAACGTGCCAGATCGGTCGCCTGCTTCAGATTCAATGCCGAGACAATTCGCTGGGCTTCCAGGGTCATGAAACGCAGTTCGCTGCCGATGGCCAGGAACTGCCAGCCTTGTTCGATCCGCTTCTTGACGTCTTCGACCGACTGCACGTGCAGTCCGACCGGGGTTCCGACCTTCTTACCAGCGGTCAGCACGCGCTGCATCATGGCCTCGTGTTCTTCGACGGTGGGATCCTTGCCATCGGGACCGCGCATCTGGGCCTGCAGATCAACCGGACCGATGAAGATCGCATCGACTCCTGGCAGGCTATAGATCGCCTCCGCATTCTCGACGCCTTCCGGCGATTCCGTCTGTAACACGACCAGGATCTCGTCATTGGCATGTTTGTAGTAGTCGCCCGGGGTGGCCCCGAAGTTCATCGAGTGCAGACCGCCGCCGACCGAGCGATTCCCCTGCGGCGGATACTTGCACGCCGCAATCGCGATCTTGGCCTCTTCGACCGTGTTGACCATCGGCACGACGATCCCATGCGCCCCGGCATCCAGGGCCCGCTTAATGAGATCGTGGCTGCCCTTGGGAACCCGGCACAGGGGAACCCCGCCCACATCGGCAATGCACCCGAACAACAGGCTGGCTTCGTTCCAGTCGATCGGTGAGTGTTCCATGTCGATGGTCAGCCACGGGAAACCGACGCGCGCCATGACGCGTGCCGCGAAGACGCTTCCCAACGACAGCCAGGTTCCGACTTGAGGTTGCCCAGCACGCAGTGCCGCCTTGACAGGGTTCTTTCGCATGTGTTGTATTCTTCCAGGATTTCTTAAATGGCCAAGTTTGCGATACGACATTCACCAATGTCGCGAAACCCGCCTCTGGGGGCAAGTGTTGGCGGCGGAAATGACGAGAAGTTCGTGGCCAGCTATACTGGCGCATTGGCCGCTCACGCTTCCTCCACAAGGATCCGCATCATGTCCGCACTCCAGGTCACCGGGATCGATCATGTCACGCTCGTCGTTGGCGACTTGGAGCGGAGTCGCCGGTTTTATTGCGACTTATTGGGCATGCGAGTCGTCGAGCGACCCGGATTCAACTTTCCAGGCTCGTGGTTTCAAATCGGCAATCAACAGATCCACTTGATTCAGGCCCATGAAGGCAGCGCCCCGGCGGGCTTTCCGGCCCCGGCCGAATATGTCCGCCCCGGCCGCACGTTTCATTATGCGTTTGAGCTTGCCGACGCGACAATCGTGCCCGACATTCTGAAGGCCCACGGCGTGGAAATGAAAGGCGAACCGCGGCATCGTCCCGATGGTTGCCTGCAGGTCTTCTGCATGGATCCAGACGGGCATGTCGTGGAAGTCTTTTCCCGGCCCTCAGCCTGAGCGTATATCTCCGGCGACCTAGCGCTCGCCCAATGTGCTGCGAGCGCCGTCATTTCTGCCACACAGAGCCGTGGAAATCAGGGTTTCTTGTTGGCCTTTGCAGGCAGTGCCCGACTCAGGTCCCAAACTCTGATTTCGTTGCCGATATGTCCTGTAGCCAAATGCTTCCCGTCGGGGCCGAATGCCAGGCTTTCGATCGGAAAGTGGGGCCCGTTGATCGTACGGACTTGAACCCCGGTCGCAGAATCCCAAATTCGGATTCGAGGGGTGTCCAGTGAAGCGATCCATTTGCCGTCTGGACTAAATAGCACCTGACCGCCGGACTCTGTCTTAGACGACCACACCAACTTGGCTGTTGCGACATCCCACAACTTGACCGCTTCCTCCGAACTCGACACCAGTGACTTACCGTCTGGGTTGAACGCGATACCACGAACTACGTCGGTATGTCCCGTGAACTCTTTGGTCAACTTTCCCGTTGCGAGATCCCACAGTTTGACAACCTTCTTACTGCTTGCCGAAGCCACTAACTTACCGTTCGGATGAAACGCCACTGATTGGGCGCCTTCAGTCGATTCACCCAACGTACGAATGTGCGTTCCTTTCAGCGCATCCCAAAGGTCGATTTCGCAAAAATCTACCCCGGAGACGAGCTGTTTGCCATCGGGACTAAAGGCAACATCCTTCACCATGGAACTGCGTCGTTCCAGAACGAACAACGGCTTTCCAGTTTTCACATCCCAGATACGCACGGTGTTATCGCCACCAGCGGAAGCCAGTCGTTTACCATCAGGGCTGTAGGCTATGCCATTGATGGTATCACGATGCCCTTTCAGCGACTTGACAAGTTTTCCCGAGGCAGCATCCCAGATCTCAATGACGTTTTCGCCCGTTGATGCGATCTGCGTTCCGTCGGGACTAAACTTGATCCCAAAGACGTCTGCCCCATGACAACGCCAGGTGCGCGGTTCAGGAACGACACCTGTTGGCGGCGGGGGATCTCCCTCGCGGGCAAAACGAAATGTCACTGCCGATGCTTCGAACGGTTCTTTGAAGACCTCGTATAGCAGTTGGTATCCGGAATACCGCAAGATCGCAAATCGCTTTCCTTCTCCGACGATATAGTCCACGCTCGTCATGTCCACAGGCTTTCCATTAAACTTGCCGTGAAACTGATAGACCACCGAGACAGCCGGTTTCCCGTCGATGGTCAATTCCGAACGTTTCACTTCCCGAAAATTGCGCCGAGTCTCCCGCAGACTTGGAAGCAACTTCTCCCACAGCGCCACCGGACTAGCCTCGGGCTTGAGGTGCATCAGAATTCTCAGCTCATACCTGTGTCCATCTTCGGTACCCGCGTGTTCGCCGAAAACCGCTTCCGGGAGATACTTCTTCTTCTGCTCACAGCCCTCCGGAAGCTGGATCGAATAGCCATCTTTTGCGTTGTAATAACGATCAACATCCTCTTTCGTTTCGCCTTCGGCCCCATCTGCCGCGGGGTCGCCGGTCTTCTTAGGCGGTTGCGTGACGGGCTCCGCAGCCTGAGCCACCTGAACAGCAGAAACCGGGGCCGGCAATGTAGATGGTTTGTCGGAGAATCCCAGTAACCCGGCGACAGTCACCAGAACTCCAAGAAGGGTCGGTCGTGCATTGAGCAAGATGAGATTCTCCAGAGATAAGAACGGTGATGCGGGACCAAGAACCATAATGTTGGCGCGTTCCGAGTGCAATCCGTCTACGGTGTCTTGGCCGGGGTGGTGGCCGCGGGGAGGACGGTGCTGAGGTCCCAGATTCGAATGTCTCGGTGCAAGTGCCCCAGCGCGAATCGTTTTCCGTCAGGGCTGAATGCCAGGCATGATGCCGGGTACGTGCCGATTTGGATTCCTGGGCCATTGGCCATGTCTAGGAATTGCACTTTGCCGGATTCGATAAAAGCGAGGACTCGACCATTCGGGCTCAGAGCGATCCGTTCACCGCCTTGGCTGGGAAGCTTCTGAGCTTGTTTGCCAGACTTCAAATCCCAGCGGATGACTCCTTCAATGGCACATGAAAACAGGAACTGGTTGTCGCTGCTAAAAACGATACTCTGGACGCTGTTGGTGTGTCCCTTCAGGGTTTGAATCAACTTCCCTGTGGTGGTGTCCCAGAGCTCGATGTTGGTCCCGAAGGGCTCAGAAGTGTCCTTGGTGATCGCGACTGTTTTTCCTTCGCGGTCGAATGCCACGATCTCTGACTCGTGACCAAATTCGCGGACATGTTTCCCCTCGATTGCGTCCCAGAGATGGACCTTGCCAGATATCTTAGAACACGACGCGACCTGCTTGCCGTCGGAACTCAATGCCAGATCTGACACGGGTTCATCTTCACGTCCCAGCTTGTACTTCAACTGGCCGGTGCTCAGGTCCCAGACGAGGATCGTGGAGTCGTCGCTGGCGGAGATCAACAGCTTGCCGTCCGGGCTGTACTCGACAGCATTCACGTTTTTGGTATGTCCGGTGAAGGCATGGATCGGCTTACCTGTAGTAGTCGTGCTCCAGACGATCACATCTTCTGCATCCGTCGCGGATGCGATGAGGGATCCATCTGGACTGAATTTTAGATCGTTAACGACCCTCATCGAGACATTCTTTCCATCCGACACATGCCAGGTGATATAGGGCCCAAAGTTGTCCAAGGCAGCTTTTGACGGGGTTGGGTTTACCGGCGTCGCCGTTTGGGTGGGGGCCGGATCAGTGGGGCGCCTAAACCGAAATGAGAGTGCGCACTTCTTGAATTTCTCCTGCAACGGGTCGAACATCTCTTCGGGTGTTGTAAAAATCAGGGCGACGTGCTGGTCTCCTTGAGAAACCGCATAGAGGACCACTTTGACCCTCTGCTCTTCTGGACCATACGCGCAGATCAGCGCCAGTGCCGGCTGGCCATCAATCTGCAATTCGGAGCGCCCGAGTTCCTGGAAGTCAATTCGCCCCTTGCGCATGGCGGGAAGTGATTTCTCTAGATGCGCCAACGCCGTGGGTGACGGATCCGACTCGACGACAACGACCAGATTCTCATTCAGGCCAATGAACGACGCATGCTTCCCCGGTTTGTACGTCCAGCCTTCCGGTGGCACGATGGAGTAACCGGCGTGGTAAGCACGTCCAGGTTCTGGGGCAGAAACAGTCGGTGTGGCCGGAACGGTGCCAGCGGCCGGAGTCGAAACCGCAGGTGACGGCACCGGGGGCGTCGCAACTTTATCGGAACAGCCCATCAGGCAAGACGCTGCCAACAGCGTGATGACAAGCAGCGGCCGTGCAGTTTGGATGATGATGACACCCTTGGGCAAATCGAAAGCGAAGACTGATCGCAGTTTAGAAAACGCGTCACGCTTTCGATTCGATATCACAAGACCTCTACTTATCAATCTTAATCGATGACCCTCCCG
>CAMAVF010000062.1 GCA_945861445.1 Planctomicrobium piriforme
ACCGCAGCCGATCTTCCTCAGAAAACGTCAGTCGAGTCATCCTTGACCCCTCACTCATCCTGCCCATTCCCCATCAGACACCAACACCCATCATCCCAAAAAACCAACGCCTCGCCAAGACCTCATTCCTTGCCGCGCGAAGTATAATATCAATATAATTATGAATATTACTTCTCTTATTACTTAGAGAGAAGTATATATAATATACTATCAGTCTCTCTCTGTAACCGGGTTACACACAAGCTGTGAGAATCTCAGGGAGCCAACTCTTTATACCAGCAGCCTCTACAGGATTGCTCAGCTTTGACTTGTACGGGAGAATCCAGCTACCAGCTGTGTATCAGGACGTGACTCCTAATAACAGCAACATCCGGAGAGCTTTTCACGCGTTGAAGCAGCTACAGACCGATGTCAATCTCTGAAACGTCAGGCAAGGTTGCGGTGGCTGGCGGAGCATCACAGCAACCTCACCAGGCTTCTACCCAGGGCGCTTCACGACAACCCGTCCATGCAACCATGCATTCATCGTACGGGAACGCAGTGGCGATCCATGCCGGGATTCTGACAGGACAGTACCTGTCAATTACAGGCAGTTTCGAAGGCAGGTAGATAAAGGCTCCCGGGAATGCGGCAAATCCATCCGCGGTCGACCCACCATCGCGCAGTAGCCGAGTCTGTCGTGACTTTGCATCCGGAAGCGTTCAGCATCCTGTGGGCCGAAGGGCTTCAAACCTGATACAACGCGGTGGCTGGCGTCAGCAGAGGCCTACTGACCTTCCTGAGGGTCACCGCCATCGAACGGCCGAAGCTCTCACGGCGGACTAGCGGAGACGGCTCCAACCCCAAATCGGACCTATCCCCGTCTTCCACCGGCTACTTACATGGCTACCGGTGTAGCGTGCGCCAATTAGCACCAGCGACGTGGTGATCGTGGGACAGGCTATGGCCCACCAAAGTCACCGGCGCGTGGATGCCATAACCGCCTGCCAGTCGCGGTCTAACCAGAAACCTACGGGTGTCTTTCATGTACTCTTTTTATAGGCTCATTTTTTTACCCAGTTTAACATTTTATTTGATTTTAATTCCGCTGCTATTACGCGTAATAGCGCTTCCGCTCCGACTTCGGTTGTGACGCCGGACCAAAAGCATCCGTCAGACTCATCAAGTCACGGGGTCTCACTGTCTGAGTTATCTCTCGTTTCAGTCGGGCTCATCAATCTGATCCCCTACCAATGAGGGCGGTTGGCTGAGACGGCGACTCTCGGCTGCGACGGCATTTGAGTTGTTAGACCGTGACGATGCGCAGACCAAGATCTCCCAGAACTCGGCCCTCGTGTTGCAAGATTTTGTGAATCGCGATCTTGTTGGTAATCTTGAGTTGTGGCAGTGATCGGCCTGTGTTTCTACTGCCGGCATAGAGCCGAATCGCCAAAGTGGCGAGCGGATTAACCCACACTACAGGTGTCAGAGGAAAGGATTCAAGAAATGACCCCTATTCCAGGTGGTCCCCAGCCAAGGAAGCCAGCACAGGCCCCAGAAGCGGACCCTCTTCAGGTTCAGCAGCCTGTGGAAACATTGCATCATCTCGCCGGTGCCGCCTACCTGCAAACAGAGTTCCACGACCCGTTTAACCTGATTACTCCCATGCAGGCGAACCTCTTTCTCCGGGAGTTCATGGAGGCGGCTGGTAATCCTACCGATCCGATCCTGCGGATGATGCTCGAGCAATTTGCCATGGCGCACCACAAGATCGCGCGGCTCAATCGCATGAGTGCCGAAGCGAATACGCCGGAGGTTGCCCGAGCGTATGACGCCAGTGCCGTTGCCCTGTTGGCCCAGATGCGGCAAATGGTGCCGACAATTAAGGCCTATCGAGAACCGACTGCGCAGACCCATGTCACCGTGGTCAAACAACAGAATCTCGCCCATAACCAGCAGGTGGCCTACGTCGCAGCGCCGGCTCCCGTTGAGCCCGCCGCGACGCAGCCGGAAAAAAAGGGCCACGACAGCCAACTAACAAGTAAGAGGCTTGAGCATGTCTCCAGTACCCCCGCCTTCACCGAATCCGCGCCGAGTCGCGGCCGGGAAACGCAACCAGCTTCTCCGGCAAGGCCTCCGCGCCGGGTCACGCGAGAAACTCCGCCAGACGGCGTTGATGCACCAACCGTGGCTCCGGTCAACCGGCCCAAGGACCCCCGCAGGTAAGGCTCAGGCGGTGGCGAATGGCAAGGTGCGACAAAAGGGTCCGGTGTCGGTGCGCGAGCTGCGGGCTGAACTGGCTGAGGTCCGGTCGCTGGTGAAGAGCATGCGGGACTTGCGATTGGAATCCGACTTGGTTTCGAATCACTACTCGCAGGATGACGATTAAGCTTTCCTCGGCAGCGAGTTCGCAAAGTCCATTGCACGACGAAGCCATTCCTGTAGCGACGAATCGTCGTTGATCCCGTCCGGGCCGACAACAACCCAGCCTTTCATCGGCTTCCCGGTGATGTCGAACTCGCAGACATGCGGCTCCTCAATCGCCGTATCGTAGGCACCAGGACCTGTTCGCACAATCAGCGAATCGCCCCAAACACCCGCAAATGCGTTTCCATTGCGCATATAGCATGCGACGCCGAACATCTTCTTCTTGATGATGCCCGGTTCACGTATCAAAGCGTCTTCGACACGACCGGCGAGGCATTCGTCAAAGGCCATAACGAGTTCTCCGTCAGGCGGAAGCGTTACCAATCACTGCCGGATGCCTCGCAAACGACCAGTGGTTGTGTGCTATATTCCACTTTCCATCCGCGAGGCGATAGACCTGGGTGCAGCTCCAAAGCGGAATGGGTTGCAGGTCTCCGTTTTTGCCTGCCAAGTAATTTTGCAGGTTGTATGTCAGGATGGCGATGTCAAGGTGGTCCTCGAAGGCTCGTTTCGACTTCTCTACCCGCACTTGGTCGAGTTCTATTCCTTTATCGACTTCGACGGGGCGCGAGCCAGTGGCGGCGCTGGCGCGCAAGTCAACACACTGAAGGCATTTATCGGTGCCGGTATCGTGAACCGGATTATTGCGATCTTCGACAATGACACCGCAGCCAAGGTGGCAACGCGGTCACTGCGTGAGATTCGACTGCCAGACACTGTCCGCGTGCTGCTGTATCCAGATCTCGAGCTGGCGCGGAACTATCCGACGCTCGGCCCGCAGGGCATCTCGTCGATGGACGTGAATGGCCTTGCCGCCGGGATTGAGCTTTACCTTGGGGACGACGTGCTTCGTCAATCTGACGGCGCGCTCACCCCGGTGCAGTGGCGAGGCTACCTCAGTTTGGTTATCAGCGGCTCATGACCTTCCGTGAATCCCAGGAAGCAGTGCCTGATGTTGTACGTCTCCGGATTGAAGTTGTAAGGCACTACCGTGGCTCAGGCCACGTGCCCGATCACGCCCGATATGGGAGGGCTCTTGAACGGCGTTGTGGCTGTTGTGGTCGCGTACTGTAGTGGCCATGCCGGACAGACTACGTGGGTCTCCGGAAAGGGCCAGATCAGGGTGTAGGCTGAAGGCACATTCAATTCAGCAGGCCACATGACCCTCTCACAGCCCCTAGGTCGTTCTGAGCCAGCGGGCGTGACACCAAGGGCAAACCAGCTGCTGTTTCAATGCACGGTTCGCTACGACGAAGCAGGGACGATTTGGGAGGGCAGCAATTTCTAAGCTGGGTTAAAAACTCCGGCCGGAGGTCAAGCAACGGCCAGCACGGAGCTAGCGTGTCCAGCCGCCGCCTGTAAGCTGCCAGAATCCGCTGTGCCTGCTCTTTGACTTTGTAGATCCGCAGAGCGAGCCAGGATTTCCGGAGTACTTGGCGCTGTAAGTTGGCCGACAGGTCTGCGGAACGCAGGTCCGCTTTGAATCTTGGGATTCCGTGTCTCTATCCATTGCCTGGTCTTCTGCAGGTGTTGGGGCGTCCTTGCCGGGGTGAAGGGTGGTCAGCTTAAATAGACGACCTGGTAATTTCAACTGAAATCCGGATAGCTGCTTTTCCGTGGTATTTGGCTGCCGGGAGATACTGTACAAAATTGGGGGTGAAAGTTCACTTTCGTGTCTTGAGTTATAAACCTATTTACAGAATACGGTTATGACGATTTTGAAAATGTAATTTCCCTAGCTCCAATGCATTGGAGCTTAGATAGTTTACTAGCCGCTGCGCGGCTGCGCCGCGGGGAGGCCGAGTGGCGCAGCCACGAGGACTACCCAAGAAGCGGCCCGCTCCGGACTCCACCATACATATAAACTATCTAAGCTCCAATGCATTGTAGCTTGTCATAGCAACCGTACACACCTATCGGACCAACTTCGGGTAATTGTCAAAACTAATCTGAAACGGCACAGTCTTTGCTTTATCCCGGAACCTGATCTCGCCACCCGGCCAGAGCTTCTCTAACCGCTTCCAATCGATAAGTTCCTCTCTGGGGACTTCACGGAACTTACGGGGAATAGGATGAGATTGCAGCCAATCCCAGAACTCCCGGGAACGCGCTCGTTATAGGGTTGGTTGCTTCGGTGATTGTTTGAGCTTCTTGAGGATGTTCTGGAAGTCTCTAATGGCCGGTAGGTCCTTGGCCATCTCGTCAACTAGAACTTGCCTTCTGGTCGGGTCTGTATCTCGGCCTAATTCAGGGCGCTGTTACGCGTAAGAGTGCTCCACCCGGGTTTCCTGATTGACTCGAATGAACTGGCGACGAGTTTAAGTTCACCGGCAGTCGTCATTGCAGTGGCGGTACACAGCTCGGTGACTTATGGATTTCACCTTTGCGACCAATGTTAAGGCACCTGTCGTTTGGGGCTTGAAATCGACAAACTCAGCGCACGGTTCGATCATGTGTCTGAGGTCTCTCTGATTGGACGAGTTAGAGCAAGCGACTCATCCCTGATCAAGGCGATGGGTGTAGTCGCTTTCGGCATCTGATAGCTAAAAAAAAGAGAATGCCCCGGCCCACCTCGTGGCGGACCGGGACAGTCTGTTCGATATCGGGTGTTTTCAAGCTGCCGTTAACTCGCCGGCCAATAGATTGAGTGTCAGATCGACTTCCGTAGTCGCAGCTCTGAGCCAACGGCTGAACTGATGCAGCATCAATCCGGCCGCAATATTGGCTGTGTAAATCGTACTGCGGGCCGTGCAGCTCCCGACCTGGGCTTCGGACTGCGCAAACAACGTCGTGGGATAATGTTCCTGGCCCGTGCCATTGGCGACCGTCAGGATCCGCAGCACTTCGCCCAGCATCCGGCCGTCGCACCAGAACTGGGCTGTCAGATTCACCGTGCGCCAGATGGCCGCGCGGGTCGAGATCGAGTCCACACAACAGAAGTAAGCCTCCCCGACGCAGTGACGGGGACGGAACCGATCACGAACCATCGTGACGTCAATCGTCGGATCGATCTCGTGAACTGCGGATTTGGTCGCCAGGATCTTTGCCAGACCGAGATCGCTCTGGCGGTATCCCTGCGTGGTGACGTTCGTCAGCTCGACGGTGTCAAAGTCAATCAGCCGTAGGTTCCGAATTCCCAAGGCTGCCAGTTGCAAAGCGACCTGTCGGCCAATGGCGCCGACTCCAATCACCGTGGCGGTCACGGACTGCAAGCGTTCCAGGGGAACCAATTCCTGTTGTCTGGAAAACCGATCGTTCATAAAAGTCTCCAATGAGGTATGTAAGGACTCAGACCGCCGACCGATTAATCGGCTCCGAGAGAACGGGGATTGGGAAGCCCTGGCTGAGCCAATAGCCGGACTGCCCCGGCCATCCAGGGCTGCAAGGGCAATTCCCCCAGACAGTCTTGAACGGTCGGGATAAATCCCAAGTCTTCGATGATGTGTCGAGCCGCCAGGTCACGGACAAATACGCGGCGGCCCAGTGTGTTGTGGATTGCCGGTCCGAAGACCTGCTCGGCCAACAGCATCCCGAAACTGTTGTGTAACAGCATGCGGTGGCGGTTGTCGGGCAGATGGGCCTTGGTTGCATCAAACCACTGATGCAACGCGAGGTAGTCTTGGGCCGAGCCTCCCCAGGTCTTGGCGGAGCGCTCGGCGTGGACCAGAGGATTGCTCATGCAGGGGACTTTCTGTTGGGGATATAGAGGGCTTGAACACGAAACGGCCCCCGATACCCGGCGGCCCGCAGTTGATCCCAAGTCACTTCCTCGGGATCGTAGGTGTCGGGTTCGAGATAACTTTCCATTTCGTCGCGGAAATCGGTCGGAGGTTCTGTGGCGAAGAATTCCTCATTCAGACGTAAGCACTCGGCTGCCGCTTCGGATTCGCAGTAATAGAGTTGCAGATGAGCGAATTCTCCTTGCGGCACATTGAACTCATCGTTGTGCTCCCAATCCTGCTCCAGAATGATCCAGGCTTGTTTCGGGAGACGGGTCGCAGGTGCCTGCGGGGGAGTGGCGGCGCCAGCTCCTGCGTCCTCCCCCGTCGTTGGAACTTTATGTTGCGAAACATCTCTCGAATTCACGTCGGTCCTTTCTCGTTGAAAAACTGGTGAGAGTCGTCGGCCAAAACGTCCAGCATTTCGGAAACAGAAAACGGACCTGCATGCTCCCTGAATTTCTGATGGTGGCAAAACTCGTCTGGCCGGACATTTTCCAAATACTCCTGATTCCAGTCCGGCCAGTTGCTTGCCGCAAATGGCCGGGACCAATCGACCGCCACCGGAATCTGCAGGCTGCCACCAGGTCCCGTATGAAACTGCAACCGGGCAAAGGTTTGACCACCTTGGGCCAGAATCGCCATGACGGCCCAGTCGCTGCGCCCGAACACCCGGGCGAACGTCTCTTCGTCGACACGGCTCGGCGTGGCAGAGGTCCCTGGATGCGAATGGACCCAGACCCGAGCAAATTGGGCAGGCCGGCGGCCGGCATCGATCTGGGCGTCGAAGAACTCGGCCACCGCCTCGTCGTCAAACGCCACCGTGACTGGGGAGCATTCCTGCCGGATCAACACAAAATCTTCCAGGTAGAGCAAATCCTGGGCGTCCGAGATGGCGAAACCGCCGACTTCCGTCGGTCCGAGATCACGCAGAAACAGCAATTTGGCCCACGCCAGCGGACTGAACCGCAATGCAGGGCCCAGATTCTTCCGGGGGCGAGTCTGTGTTGGATTCCAGTTCTTCCGATTCATCTGCATGGTCACACTCCGGACAAAGATCATTGGGGTTGAGACAATTGGGACAAAATACGCGTTCACACTCGCCGCACACTTCTGCACATTCCCGACAAAACATGCTGTCACAGTGGCCACAGCACTGCAGGCACGATTCGCAGGCGGACGTGTCGCAGTGGGGGCAGCAGGAACTGCAGTCGTCGCACACCTGCGCTTCGCAGCCAGAGCAGTAGCTGCTGTCGTCCGAGATGTGCGCACCACACGCGTGACAAGCGGTGCCGTCCCACTCGCCGAGCCGGGCATATGGACTGCCGCTGTTATACGTGTGCAGCACCTGGTTAATGATCTGAAAGAAATCGGTCAATCGGCCGGCGCGCAAGGCCTGCTGCAGGGCGAAAGTGGCGTCTCCTTCGCACAGTCGGTCGCGCATCACATGTGGATGGGTGATGTCGGAATGGCCGTCAGGACGACAAGGACTGATGGCTTGAACCAGATACGGCGAGGCAAGGGCAGGATCCGGCCCCGCTTTCCAATTCAGGACGATGCGGAAGGGGCCCAGGTCAATGTCTTCCAGGACGATCGACTCGGTGACGACCGACAGCGTCCCCTCGCGCAGATTGACCTCGCACACTTCAAACTCCTGCCGGAGAGCGCTGAGTTCTTCATAGATCTCGGCTGCGGCAGGAGCTGCTGGGGAGAAGTTACGCGGAGTGAGGCATTCGAGGGCGTTCGTGATCTGGCATTCACAGGTTTTCAACTGCGCGTGCAGTTGCTGGGCAACCAGCTTGGCGGAGAGCTGCCAATCTCGTTGTTCCACGCTCGCCAGCCGTGCCGTGAGAACGTGCAGTTGCTGAAAGCTCCGGCGATCCAAGGTGACCGAGTGGCTGTCGCCGGCACGGGTCTTCAAAAACTGTTCCAGGTGTCCGGCAGCGCGCCAGAACAGCGGATCAAATGGGGGCATTCTGTGGACTCCCGGGTAAGAGGTAAGCAGAAAATCCAACCGGCCGTCGCGCGCAGGGCGGAACGGCCGGCTGGGTGGTCAGGGGCAACAAGTCTTGCCAACGCTGTTAGATCCGGCCAGCACCTTCAATCTTGGTCGGCGTGAAGCTGACCCGATCGCCGGGTTGCAAGACCTGGTCAGAGCTGGCCGGTTGGCGATTGACGCGAATCAAATAGTCCGCAGGGCTACCCTGGTTGACGCGTTTCCGGAACAGCTGCTCGACAGTGGTTCCGTCCGCGATCTCAATGTGGTCAGCAAAGCCTGCACCATCGTTATTGATGAAAAGGATTTTCAAAGGACCAATCTCCCAATGAGGACAAGGAAAAGAAGCGTGAACTCGGAAGAGATCACGCTTCAGTAATAGACTGGAGAGGAACTACCGGCGGCGGTCGTTAGCAGAGCTACGGCCGTGGGGACCACGTTGGCTGCGACGTCTCTGAGTCGGTCGGATCTCCCCGGCATGGGTAGCGAGTCCGACCAGGATTAGGGCGGCGATCCAAAAGACAACCCAGGACTCACAGGCCACCCCGATGGCGCCGGCGATCACCAGGGAGCCCTGAATGTAGCCCTGGTTCAGTTTCTGACGGGCACTCATGTGCGCAGTCTCCTTGAGGCGGGAAGCGGATCGTGCAGGAGGCGGCGTGGAACACTGCTGGATCAAACAGCGACGAGTCCCCGAATTGCACGAAGTTCTCATGAGGAAGCCTCCTTTCTGGAGTGTGAGAGGAAAGTCGGACTGTCAGCAGTCGGTGGCGAGACGCATGAGGTCGTCTTCGCTGTACCCTGCACGCTCCGGAGGGCAGTGGGAAGTGCCACTGGCGGCCGTCACGCGTCGTGCGGAGCGGTCGGAATCCAGTCGAACGAGGCCGAAGCCGCGTTGTTGAATGGTGCGGAGGGATTCGCCGGTTGCGCGTGCCACGGCGGAGTCGAGATGAAGTTGTCGCATGATTCTTAGAAAAACCTTTTCAAAGGGTGTGCGGGCCCGCTGCTGCTCCAGGTACTGGGAAGGGCAGAGACGAGCACTGGGACGGGGAACAGAATGGGAAACCGCGAGCCGCGGTGTCAGGAGTGGCGAAACGCACCTTGCGCGGCACGGAGCAGTTCAGCGGGCAACCCACACAGCGGTGGGATGGAAAGTTGTCGTGCTGTCGGGGCTGGCGAGGACTCGGCAGTCTGCTGTTCTGAGACAACGGGAACGCTGACGTCGAGCCTCACGAACTGCACTGTGGGCGTACTGCTGTGAATGGCCGTCAGTTGTTCGGCGCGATAGGTCAGAATGACGAGCGGCCGTTTGAACCGCGGCTTCCGTCTGGACGGCGGCGGACGTCGGGCTTCTGGATGATGGTAATGGGTCATAGAGGAATATCTGGTCTTTCCTGTGAGAGATTTTGAGAAGGACAAAGCACATGGTCGGTCAGCCAGTCGCGTTCGGCTCGGAGCGCGTCACTGCGTTGGGGAAAGGGACCGAGGACCGGGCCGGACTGCGGAGACAGATCGGCCCACCAGTTCCCGTCCGCGTCGGGTTCGACATGACTGGCCCGGGTGATCTGGACGGTGCCTAACGCTTGAACCGGAATGGCTTCGTCATACAGGGCGCGGATCAAGCCGGTGGTCGTGATAAACAGTTCCATCACGTGGAAACCTCCCCACCGCGAGCCGGCCGGATCAAGTTGCGGCGGGGGCGGTCCACGAGTAATCCCTCCAGCGTGCCTTGGACCGCTGACAGTTGCCGGGCCAGTTGCTGACGAGAGGACTGATCAGAGCGGAGGGTTTGCGGCTCAACCCCCTGCAACAGCAGCTGGGCCTGATCGACCAGCCGTTCCAAATCGGCATCCGAACGGACCGACAGCGTCCGGAACCGTTCAAAGAACTCGTGCAGGTTCGTGACGGCCGTGTCTCGAAAGACCTTCGGCTTGCCATCACTCCCCCCGGAGATTCGTTCGGCCAGGTGAGCAATGAGTTTGGCCAGCTCTCCGGTGAAAGCCTCCTCAGCCAACCGCACGGCCTCTTCAAAGCGGGCCACCACCCGGGCCTGCTCCTGTTCATAGAGCTCCGGACTGATCTGACGCAGGTACTCGGGGGGCTCGACCGCTGGGAAATCCCACTCGACCGAGAACAACCCCAGCAACGAACCGGGATAGTCGCTGGCGTTGTACAAGGTCCCCAGCCTCCGTCGAGCGGCAGACTGGAGTTCGTGGTACTGTCCATCGAGCTCGGCGACCGCCTCTGCCAACTGGTTGCGGTACAGAGCCAGTTGGTCGGTAAACGCCGTGAGCTGGTCCTGACGCACCAACCGGATTCCCGGTTCCGGATACGGCAGGCTGACATTCTTGACATAGGACTGGATCTGTCCGCGGACCGCCGTGACGTGCTTGAAGGCATGGTGGCTGGTGTCGAGCAGTTTCTTGCCCGCCGTCAGAAAACTGTCCTGGGCGCCAAAAGTCTCAGCGGCCTGGGCCTTCTGCTCGGTGGTCAGGGTTTTGCGGACCCCCAGCCAGGTGAATGCGAGCCGGACGGCGGCCATGCGTTGCTGCAGGCGCTGACTGGCTCGGGACGAAGTCATCGTAGTGGGTGGCTCTAAGACGGTGGACATTGGCAAGATTCCTTGAAAGAAATGGGAAAACGGGTCGCTGACAGGGGCACGGCAGCGGTGTCTACGACGCATCCCCTTGCCAGACTTCCTCCTGAGTGGCGAAGCCGGGACGGTCAGGATGCGGAGGATTGACCGTGGTGTAGGGGTTGTCCGTAAACATCTGGGCCAACGGGACGAAAGTCTGCGAGCCGTCGTCCTGACGATTGACGGCACAGATCACCGGCACCGACTGTCCGTTGCTGACCAACTGGCACTCCAGCAGCAGGCAGTCCCCGTGACGGATGGCTTGTGACAACGTGTCAAAGTTGTCCTGTTCCGCAGTTGAGAGCGGCATGGCTGAAACAACCTTTCGGAAGCAGAAACAGACCGCTGCGGGTCGTCACACGACAATCCACAGCGGCCTGATCAATGACTAAGACGAATCCTGCGGGTGGACTCAGTTGGCCGAGGCATCCCGTTGGACACGGCGGCGACCGGTTGAGCCCGAAGCTCGGGAATAGAGACCAGCCCGATCGGCGCTCAGGCACCGTCCATGGGCCCAAGTCCGTAACCGTTCTACCGCCTCGGCGGCAGTGACGGCCACGGGCACCACTTGCTGAGCTGCCTGCAGCAGCGGCACATCCAACAGGGCCGACAACCGGCAACAGGCCCGGATCTCGGCTCCGGTCCAGAGTTCATCCGCTGGCAGTCGCTGTTCCAAGCCCAGTTCGAACTGGGCCGCATACTGCTCCCAGATCCGGCGCTTCTGGTCGGCACTGGGCAGGTCCAGGAAAAACAATCCGTCAAAGCGTTCTGCCCGCGTGAATTCCGGAGGCAGCCGCGAGACGTCATTGGCCGTACACACCACGAACACGTCCGAGGTATGGTCATTCAGCCAACTGAGCAGGCTGCCGAACATCCTCGCCGAAACACCACTGTCGTTCTGGCTGCCACTGCCGATTCCCGAGAGGGCCTTTTCGACTTCGTCGATCATCAATATGCACGGGGCCATGGCATCGACAATTTGCAGCGCCTGACGTGTTCGCTGTTCTGACTGTCCGACCAGCGAGCCCATTAAGGCCCCGACATCGAGAACCAGCGTGGGCCGGCCGGTTTCATTGCCGAGCGCCTTACAAAACGCACTCTTGCCACTTCCCGGCAGGCCCAGCAGCAAGATCCCCTTGGGCTTCAAACCGGGTCGCTGGCGGTTTCTGGACCGGAGAGACCGCAAGCAGAACGCTTTCAAGGATTCCAGGCCTCCCAGCTGCGCAAACACTTCCGAACCCCGGTACATCGACAGGAGTCCGCTCTTCAGCAGGGACTGCGTCTTGAGTTCCCACAAAGTGGAGGGTTCCAGCCGGCCATGCCGAACCAAACTCAGACTGAAGGCGCCTTCGGCTTCGTACCGGGTGAGACCGGCTGCAGCGTCCAGGACTTGGTCGAGTTCAGCATCAGCGGGGAGTTCATCCTGATTGGCAATGGCTGTGGCAATCGCCTGGAGCTGGCTGCGGTCCGGCAATTCGTGGGGCACGACGACAAATAGCCGCTCCAATTCGACCGGCAACTGGATCACCGGCGCCAGGATCACCACGAACGTGCGGTGGACTTTGCCCTGTGCCAGTTGGTGCTCCAGGGCCTGGATCACCTCTGCACTCCCCAGGAATCGATGGAAGTTGCGGAGGACGAGCAGCGAAGCTCCCTCGGACGTCGCCAGACCCGACAGAGCCCGAATGGCTGCCAGGGGATCAGAACTTGCTCCGGCCACGCTGGTCACGGCTCCCGCCGTCGCCCCCAGCGATAACCCGCGGTCAAGATCCCAGCCGGCCAGTCGCCAGTTGCGCTCTCGACAGAGTTCGCCGATTTCCCGGAGGGCTTCGTCCGGTTCAAACGTGTGGACATACAGCCCACTGAAAGCGGCACAGATGTATTCAGACAACGTGGTAGCCAAGCTCATGGAAAACTTTCTGTGAATGTGAGGTCAAAGAATGAAAAAACCACTCGGGGAGAGTGGCGAAAACGTCGATCGTCGGGTTGTCATGGGACGCTAATGGGTATTCCCGCAGGCTTAACCGCCATCCACGGCGGCAGCGATCTTTCGTAACCAGGCGAGGAGTTCGCCTTCCGGGTCGCGCTGGCGGAGCATTCCGAGCGTCATCGCGTTGACCGCCACGGTATTGAGCCAACGTTTGGAGCGTGCCGCGATCCGTCGGCGGGCACGGGGTGTCAATTCGTCCCAGGGGCAGGCCTGGGGTTGTCGGCGATACCAGTCCCGGGCGACTGCCAGCGCCATGGACTCGTCGTCATTGACCACGATCAGACCTCCCCCGGCATTCACGATTGCGGCGGTGTGGAGATAGTTTTCGAGGGCACGTTTGCGGAGTAACAAGGCGTGGCAATTCGGACGCCTATTGATACGGTCGACGGCCTCTTGCCTGACCGGCGTCTCGGGCTCGATCTCACGGTCATAGAGATGATGCTCGCGGCAGCGCAGGGGGGCGAACCGGTTGGACCAGGCCAGCACGCTGCCACCACCAAACGGCACGAACACGACGAGGCCGGCTTGTTCCCGGGCTCCTAGATCGGGAATCGAGGTGTCGGTGCGATGCAAGTTGGCCGTCAAACGCCGCAGAAACTCCACGTCATGGATCCCTTCCACAATGATCAGGACGGGACCCGACAGTTGGGGATCGCCACGGTTTTCATCATTGGCTGCAAGTGAGTTGTCGGAATTACATTCGGTCAGAACCATAGATCAATGCTCTCCTCGTGAAAAAGTCAGGTGGGCTCAGTCTGAGACGACTGCTGCGTGGCCTCGGCTTGATGGAATTCGGGGGTCAATTGCTCGTGTGAAACGGTTCCCAGGGCTTGTTCTAGGAATCGGCTGGCAGCTCGACACGATTCTCCGGTGAAACCGGTGGTTTGCACCCGAGACTGACCAGTGGGGTCAATGATGATTTCGATGGTGGGCATGATTAGGCTCCAGTGTGGACGGTGACTTTGATTGATCCATCGCAAAGGGGTTGTTCCAGCGCTGAAAACCCCTGTTTGCGGGCTTCCAACTTGGCCAGTTCGACGGCATAGGCCTGAAGAAACAGGTCCAAATGTGCTTGATTTCCCCAACGACCTCCGAAGTTGTCATAGTGCAGGCGGGAATGTTCGACGTCGCACACCACGGGGTAGTGCCACTCCGGCAGCTGCACCTGCCAGCCGGTGGCCGTCTCGGAAAAGAGCATGACTGTGCCGAACTCGGCGGGCGGTAACTTCAACCTGTTACAAGCCAGATCGATGGCGGCGTGATCACGGACCTGAGTCTGAATCGTGACGATGTGCGACATGCGCAGTGACTCCTGAAAGGGGCTGTAGGCCGGCGCAGGAGAGCGATTGTCGAATCGCTGATAGTATGCCACCTACACTCTATATTGCCGCATTTTTCAGGAGAATTAAGCTGCTCATGTAGCAGAATCCTTGATGAATTGAGGTTTTCTGACCTTCAGCAAGGCATCGCCGCCGCATTGAGGATTTGTGCTGGCGCTGCATCGAACGGTTTGGTTGATAGCAAATCGTCTCGCTTTGAGATCGAAACCGTTTGTCAGCGAGAGGACCGTTAACCAGTAGGTCGTAGGTTCGAGTCCTACTCGGGGAGCTAAACAAAAAGGTAGCGAGTTATCGTTACCCCACTGGTTAACGCGAACGCCGAGAGGATTTTCCTGCCGGCGTTTTTGCTTTTACCGTGACTCCCAAAGGGTTTATGCCCGTTCTGACCTCTCTCGCCAAACTCTCTATTCCGTATTTGAATATTCGGGGTCCGAACACAACCCCTGGGGTTCGGTTCGGACCCCGAACAATACGGTAGCGCACTCTCTGACTCTCTCGGTTAACAGACGGTTGTGGTTAACGCATTGGCGGGCTAGGCGTCCCGCTCCGCCGGAAATGAGACTGCGACGCACACCGACCCTGCTCCGGCGGGGCGGGCATGCCAGTAACTGCGTGTTGAACGAAGCTGCGGCACTCGCGCGTGTCCTGTTCGGCTTTGGGTTATGCGTTTTGCTCTTTGCGGCATTGAATCGTATGATTTCTGTTTCGGGCCTTCTGAGATCTAAAGTCGTTGATCTTTCGGAGAGTGAACGCTAAAGATATTTGATGGAGATGTCAAACCACCATAGCGAAGATCCGCCCCCCCACCGCAGGATTCCCGCGAACAGGCCCCCCCACAAATCCTAATTATACTCGTGGTCGGTTACGAGTGGATGACGTTTGAATCATTCTGTTGGTCGCTGCACGCTGGTGGTGACACTGTCGTCTGAGATACCGACGAGGCTATGACAGTTTGTCATCTCTGCGATGTGTCGCTCGAAGACCAGAAGCCCGCGGCGGTCCGAGTCCATTCCGACAGTCACTGGTCCTTGAGGTGCGGACTCGGTTCCGTCTCGAACTTGACCTTGAATTTCGTTGTCAACAGACGTACGCTGAAGTCCGGCATTGAAATGTGCTGATGTCGAATCTCAACCCACTCATTTGGAATGCCAATTGTTTCGCCGTGACCGTTTTGGATTTTAAGGAGAACAGTTCGATGCAGCAAAAACGTGGAGGCTCATACGGCGTTCCGGGGAGGTCTGTCCAGATCTGAGGAAATAGCCTAGAAGCCAGTGATCTGGCACAGCTGGGAGCTGTGCGAACAGTCTCTGAGGCGGGTTTTGGAGTCACAGATGGACCTGACGCTGTTGCCGTTGATTGATGATCAGAAGTGTTTTGAAACGGTGCGTCGCCTGCGTTGGCAGACAGGTGTGGCGTGTCCGCAATGCGAGTCGGCACAAATCACGAAGTGGGGGATGGACGAAACTCAAGCGTGTCGGCAGCGGTATCACTGCGGAGGGTGCGGACGCGACTTTGACGACCTAACCAGCACTGTCTTCGCGGGCCATCATCAACCGCTACGAGTCTGGTTGTTGTGCCTGTATTTTATGGGCCTGAATTTGTCGAATCGGCAGATCGCACGGGAGCTGAGTTTGGATGAGGACAGTACTCACGACATGGCTAGCCAATTGCGAGACGGGATCGTGGCCCGGCAGCCTGCGGTGGTTCTCTCGGGCGAAGTCGAATGCGATGAAGTTTACGTGGTGGCCGGACACAAAGGGCACCCCGAGGCTGTGAACAAAAAGGGCGACCACCCCGTCGAAGGCGCCTAAAAGGAGCCCCGGGACGTGGCACGTTGGCCAAGGAAAAGCCGCCGATATTCGGGATGATTCAACGCGAGGGAATGGTCGTCATGCGCATGCTCGCGAACGTGAAACAAGTCACTATCGGCCCACTCATTAAAGCCACCATCGCCGCCGATAACACGGTCTATACCGACGAGTACGATATCTATAGCCGCCTGCCCGAATGGGGCTACGAACACCGCACCGTCAACCACGGTCGCGGCGAGTACGGCGATGGCTTCCACGAAGTTCACGTCAACACGATGGAGGGCTGCTGGTCGCTCTTGCGCTCCTGGCTGCGTCCGCATCGAGGCATCTCGCAAGAGAAAATGCCGCTGTACATCGCCCTGTTCGAGTTCGTCCACAACGCGAGAAAACGAGGGAAAGCCCTACTAGAATCACTGATTGCGACCCTCCTCACCCCACCTCCCCGAAACGCCGTATGAGCCAACGTGATTTGCCCCTCTTCGTATCGTGTACGGGAAAAACGCCATTTGTCCGAGTGGAGTGCAGACAAACACGCGAACGGAAGACGGCACGGAGAGCATTATTCACCCTCCCGCGGCCGTACGACAGCGAGTGCCGCACGCAGACACGTGCCGAGAACTCGCTCCTCAACACCCAGCGGCAAGCGGATCACGACCCCCGCGCCCACGTCGATCCGCAGATCACCCACGCCGGGCGCCACCGGCACGAACAGCGGCGACGGCGAGCCACGGGTAGCAACGCCAGCCCCAGACGTCGCCGCCACGCATAGAACGAGGCCACCGACACGCCTTCCTGCTGGCAGAAACGGACGACCGTTCCACCGTCGCGGTGATACCGCCGCAAACGCTCGCGCCAAACGTGTTCCAGTGAACCACAGCGTCGCCGTGCCATTGCCGAGTCTCCGCTGCCAGGGGCTGATCATCCCCAGCAACGTAACCGAAACGACAAGAATGGTTAGATCGGACGCTTACACGCCAGCGGAGCGAACGTGTGGAACGAACCTTCGCCCATGTGTATGAGACGGGTGGGGCGCGACGGACCTGGTTACGGGGGATCGACAAGGTCCGCAAGCGTTATCTCCTGGCGGCGCCGCTCACAACCTGGGCTGTCTGATGCGTGAATTGTTCGGGATGGGCACTCCCCGAGGACTCTAGGGGGCTGCCCGCCTGGTCGCGGCGTTCTGGCGCACGCTGCGACGTCCTCCAATCACGCTTCCAAAGCCGTTACAGCGCTTCGCGACCGTGCTGACTCATTATAACTCGATTTCAGAAAACCCCCGCGCGCACCGGCACAGACTCGCAATCAGCACTAAATCATGACATTTTCAACGGGCTGCTAGACCCGTCCTGAAACTTAAGTCAACTTGCGCCGCCCCGAAGCTGTGGCACGAGTCGGGAGGAAGAGTCCAATTGGGCTTATTCCGAGACCAGTTTATTCGGCTGGCTCCAGCGAATCTTCGAGACGTACACGCTGGCGTCCGATCTGAGTGGACCACCGTGACAATCAGGTCTTCGACGCTCTCAACCGCAGTCGCGATTTCCTGGCCGAATTCTGTTTTACAGTTTGCGTGCCATCGTCATTGACGATTGTCGCCAGGCCCTCTGAATCTGCCAGGATCGAGTTCACGACATTCGACAATCTGAGAAAGAACGTTTCATTCGGCTCCACTACATTATCTGCCCGGACAGTGACTGAAGCGGTTTTGGTGGTTTCACCTGGATTGAACTGAATCGTCCCCTTGATTGTCTGGTAATCTCCGCGGCTCGAAGCGGTCCCGTCCAACGTGGTAAAATTGACTCGAACCACTATGGCTGACGGAAGGGACAAGCGAATCGTAAACCTGAAAGTGGAAAAACCGGAATTTCCTTCATTCTGACTAACATCATCGATTGAAATTTTGGGAGTGTCATTATCGAGGATTGTCGCTCGTCCCTGCCTGGAAACCAGAACTCCTTCCACGGATGCTGTCAGATTCAGGAAGAACAATTCATCGGGTTCCAGAACCTGATCGTCCAGAATGGGGATGGAAATGGTTTTGGTGACTTCCCCGATTTCAAATACCACCGTGCCGGTCGTCGCGACAAAATCGACGTCGGAACTCGCGGTGCCATTCGCGGTGGCAAAGTTGACGGTCAGAGGTTCGGTGAGGTCTCCCGAAAGTGTTACGGTAAATACCGCGACGGATCCCCCATTGCTGCTTTCGTTCACCGTGACATTGTTAATGGTCAGATTGGCACTGACCGACTGTTGCATCAACGTGGAAATACTCAGTCGGCCACCTGTCACGGTTCGTCCGGCAAGGCTGGATGTGGGAGTGACACTACTTAAGATTGCCGCGCGAATGTCGGCTGCCGTCGCCCAGGGATTCGCTGATGCAAACAAGGCGGCTGCTCCTGTCACGTGCGGTGTCGCCATTGACGTGCCGCTGAAACTGGCGTAACCGTTGGGAACAGTCGAATAAATGGAGGATCCGGGGGCACCCAAATCGACTGTGGTGGCTCCGTAATTGGAGAAGGAAGACAAGGCACCCGAATTGGTGATCGATGCCACAGAGATGACCCCTTCGTAAGTGGCGGCCGATTCTGTCGCCGTCCCCTGAAGTGTCGTGTAGTTGGCGGGATAACTCGAAGTGACGTTGTTGTTGCTGGAATCATTACCCGCTGCTGCGATGAACAGGATTCCCGCCTTGGCGGCCCTGATGATTGCACTTTGCAGGCTGGCAGAATAACCACCACCTCCCCAGGAGTTGTTGGTCGCAACAAGATTGATGCCGTGACGCGTCTTCAGGTCGGTGAGGTAATCAATGGCTCGCACCGCGCCCACAAGAGATCCGCCATTGGGCCCCAGAAACTTGGCCCCAATGATCGTCACATCCCAGTTGACACCAGCGACGCCAATCCCATTTCCTCCTTCACCACCAATTGTGCCCGAGACATGCGTGCCATGATTGTCGCCGTTGGTGGGATCGTAAATGGTATTGTCGTTGTTGAAAAAGTCCCAACCGTGAATATCGTCCACATAGCCGTTTCCATCGTTGTCAATTCGATCCCCGGGGACTTCGAACGGATTGGTCCAGATGTTCGCGTCCAGATCGGGGTGGGTGAATTGAATTCCGGTGTCAATGATTCCCACCACGACGTCTGTTGATCCCGTAAAGCCCGCATTCCATGCTTCCTCGGCCTGACTGCCAAACTGATTTGTTGTGGCATTCGGACCAATGGACTGTGGTGCATCGTCGCTATACATGCCCCACAAGTTGCCATTCGTGTACTGGGGATCGTTGCTGACCTCCGTGGCATGCAGAAGATAATTGGGTTCCGCATAGAGAACACCGGGGAGACTTCCAATCAACCTGGCAGCTGCTTCAACGCTTAATCCTCTCGGCAGCCCAATTCGCTCCAAGACGCCATCGTTGGAACTGATCATGGCTGCGGATCGGATCGACTCTTTCAGGACCGACTGAGTCAGACTCCGTACGTTATCACGCGCTTCTTGCGAGACGTCCGCAAACTGAACCAGCAGTTCACCGGGGACATATGCCGCACCAGCCAGGACGGTACGATCCTCAAGCACTTCCGGGTTGAGACCTAAAGATTTGCGTCGCCGTGCCTTTGATCGTCCAACAGTCCACAGGCAAAGTTGGCGTTTTGCGGCTTGAACACAATCAAACATCGTCATGGAATCTCGCCAGTTTCAATTGCCAGTTTTCACAATTGGGGGGTAGAACGATCACCTGGCGAAATGAGGTTGAGCCTAGCGAAACGGAAGGTTCCGCCCTCATTTCGCAGCGGGGCACGGCAATCGTACCATCGGTCCGAAACGACGACCAGTCCACTCCCGTTGGATCGACTGTGAAGTCGTGTCTGTACGTTCTCATCACACAAGCCTACAGCAGCCATTGATACGAAACCAGGAGAAAAGCGGCTTCTGGCGAGTATGAATTGAAGCCGGGCAGTAGTATCCAACCACGAGCCAGCAGGCTTCAGGGTAAAGTCGCTGAAGCCTGCTGGTGGTTGGGTACGCCCTCTGACGATTCGACAACTGCTGTATTGCAGTTGTCCCACCGACTATCCTACGACATTCACAGTTTGATTCTTGGTGGCGAACAGTCCCCCAGCATCTTCCACGCGAACGCTGAAGGCACGGGTAAGATTCTTGGCGTTAATACTGCCACCTGACGAGAAGAACCGAATCCCACGCAGGAAGTCCTGGACCGCTGCCGACGTGGTCGTCGGGTCCAGATTGATGGTAATTGTTCGAGTTGTCCCATTACGAGTGTCACTGACAGTCCCCAAATCTGACGCTCCATCGAATGAAACCAGATCCTTGACCTTCTTCTGCACGAGACCATTGTTGGCCTTTGGCAGAGAAACGGTGATCGTCACTTTCGCCAGATCGATCGGACCATCCGGATCATTGACGGTGATCGCGGGGAATACTTGAGACGGAATCTTGGCCCGCTTGCTGAATGGCGCTGCTGCCCCAGGCGCTCCCAGAGTTGGAGCTTCATTGACGTTTTGCAAATTCACCCGCACAATTCCCGACCCCGTCAGGTTGCCTCCGTCACGAACTTCGACCGTCAAATCGAAAACGGAAATACCTTCGAAGTTCAACGCACTCGACGTTCCCACCGAAATCTGTCCATTTGACGGATTGATGGAGAAGGCGTTCCCAGTGTTACCACCGGTGATTGTAAATGTGCGGGAATTATTAGGTGCCGTCTGGTCGGGATCATTCGATCCCACCAGTCCAACAAGCGTGTTGTTCGATGAGTTTTCCGGGACCGAGAAAGCTTGGTTTGCCAGGATCGTCGGCGCTTCATTCACATCAGAAACATTGATCGTGACAGTCTGATTGGCCGCGGACAGCGCCGGGCTTCCACCGTCCGACAATGCGATTATCAATGTGAATGATGTTGTTGTTTCGAAGTTCAGAGCGCCTGGGTTCGCGACGCTGATCGCTCCGGTCGACGAATTGATGCTGAACGCACCGTTGGTATTTCCCGATGCAATGCTGAAGTTTCGCGTGTTGTTGGGAGCCGTCCCGTCCGGATCCGAGGATCCCATTGTTCCCACGGCCGTTCCATTGCCCGAATTCTCGGCCACCGTAAAGGGGCCACTGGCGGTGATGGTAGGCGCTTCATTTACATCAGAAACATTGATCGTGACAGTCTGATTGGCCGCGGACAGCGCCGGCGAACCACCATCGGTCAGGGAGATGGTCAGCGTTACCGAATTGGTCGTTTCAAAGTTCAATGCGGCTGAATTTACCACAGTGATGGCACCTGTTGACGCATTAATCGCAAACGCACCGTTGGTATTTCCCGATGCAATGCTGAAGTTCCGAGTGTTAAACGGTGCGCTCCCGTCCGGATCAGTCGATCCGACAGTTCCAACAGCAGTGGTGTTGGCCGAATTCTCAGCAATCGTAAACGGCCCACTGGCGGTGATGGTTGGCGCTTCATTCACGTCTATGACGGTAATCGTGAACTGCTTCGTGAATGTCAGACTACCCTGATCTTGAACCCGGATGTTCACGGTCGCGGAACCACCAAGCGCTTCAAAGTTCAGTCCAGTTGCGCCCACACGCAATTGATTTCCGTTGATTGTGAACAAATTGCCATTCCCCCCGGCCTGGATGGAGAACGTGTGGGTGTCCCCGGCAGAGTCAACAGCGGACAAGTTGCCGATCAGCACGTTTGGCTGATTCTCAGCCACCGTGTTATTGGTCAGATTGATATCGGTTGGAGCGGCGTTGTTCGCATCCGCTTCCGTCAACGAAATCAGGGTTGTCCCCACATTCGTCGCGTTCGTGACGCCCGTGATTCCAATCGTCACGGTCTCGGGACCTTCCACAGCCAGGTCAGGAACGCCCGTAATGGTAATGCTGCGACTCAACTGCCCGGCCGGAATGACGATCTGCGATGCGGAACGGGTATAATCCGTGGTCAGCATCGCGGATCCACCAAAGTTGAGGTTGACCGTCACTGGAACCAGAGACCTGACATTCAGGGCAGCCGTGACAGTTACCGTACCCGCCGCTTCGGAGAACGAATTGACATTCGAGCTGACCGACACGGTCGTGGGGGGCGGATCGATGAATCGAGCCAGGGCAATATTGTCCGCGAAGACGCCGTCACCCGCAGCACCCACCACGACCCAGTTGTTATTGGCATCCAAGGCGATCGCGGCAGCTCGCGAGCGGGAGGACGCGAAGAAGTCGGTCGTGACACGTCCCCCATTCCCTGTGTCTGGGGCCACGGTACTATCCAATTGACCATTATTGAGATTGTATCGTGCTTCTGCAAATTCCTGGAATACCAACGCTCCAAATAGCGGCGTGGCGAAACCTGCCACAACCACCTGATTGCCCTGCAACTTGATTCCCTGGATGCGGTCATTACTCAGATCCAGGATGTTTCCAAAGTCGGTCGTCAGCAGACCGCCGTTACCAAATCCAGAAGACAGACTTCCCAGATTGTTCATTCGCACCAGCGCGAAATCTTCCGAGAAATTTGTGTTCGAAATAGTGTACCCGCCCAAGACAATGTTGCCCCCTGGTTCCACCACCACGCTGAATGCTTCTTCATCGTTGAAGAAGCCGAAGTCGATATTCTTCTTTCCGTCTCCGTCAAACGTGGTGTCCAGAATGCCCGTATTGGTCAACCGGGCGATTCCGAAATCCAGATCGCCAAAATCGACACTGCCTGCCAGGACGATCTTGTTGTTGTTGTCAATCGTCACGTCATTGGCAATATCATTCTGGAACCCAAAAGCCAGGTTAAAGGCCACTGCCTGCAACCCGGTCCCGTTAAATGTATTGTCCAGATTGCCATCCGCCGCGAATCGTGCGACCAACATGTCTAAGTCGAAGAAGGGAGACAATCCCTCACCGGCGACAACAATGCTCGTTCCTTGAAGCGCGATGGCATGGGGAACTTCGTCGGTGTAGCCCATCGCACCAAAATCGGCGATCGCCAATCCGCGGATGCCGAAGTTTTGGTCCACCAGACCGTTCGGATCCAACTTCAGGACTCCAAAATACGTGTTGAACGCGGTGTCCACGACTTGACCGGCGGCGATAATGCTGCCATCCGAAAGTACGATCAAATCAGAGAAGCCCAACGGGAACAGTGCGGAACCGACCAGACCACCTGTGCCAAATGACTGATCCAACGATCCGTCCGCGTTGTAACGGACGATGACACCGCTGTTGCCGAAGAAGGATTGCGACAGCGCCGAGACAACAATTTTCCCATCAGCGGCAACGGTGACCGAAGTCCCGGAATCGTCGGGCCCGACAACAGGTGAAAAGTCGGTCAACACGCGACCCTGATTGCCAAATGCCGTGTCAATCGTCCCATTCTGCTGGTATTTTGCCAAGGCGAAGTTGTCTGCGAGAAAGCCATCCCCGGAGCTACCAACGAGAATGTAATTGCCGCTGGCATCAAACGTGATGGCATTGGCTGTCGAAATTGTCGTGGCAAAAAATGAGGTCCGAATCCGCCCACCGTTACCCGATGCCAGATCAAGATTGGGATCCAGTGAACCGTCGCTGAGATTGTAGCGCGCCAGTGCAAATGTTTGAAATCGCAGAATCCCGGTGAAATCGGCTGAAGACCCAGCGGCCACGACCTGATTGCCCTGCAATCGGATATCCCGGATCCGATCGTCAGTCAAGTCAATGATGTTTCCAAAATCCGTTGACTTCAAACCACCGTTACCAAACCCGGCCGTCAGGGCTCCCAGGTTATTCATTCGCACCAAAGCAAAGTCTTCGGTGAAATTGGTATTCGAAATGGTATAACCACCCAGGACAATATTGCCCCCAGGTTCGACGACCACACTGAATGCCTCTTCGTCATTAAAGAAACCGAAGTCGATGTTCTTTTTCCCATCGCCGTCGAACGTCGAATCCAGGATGCCCGTGTTGGTCAACCGAGCGATGCCGAAGTCCAGATCGCCGAAATCAACGCTACCAGCCAGGACAATCTTGTTGTTGTTATCGATCGTCACGTCATAGGCAATG